>CAXTZG010000023.1:0-4370 GCA_964248625.1 uncultured Acetobacteraceae bacterium
GCAGCGACGCCAGGAACAGCCCGTCCGGACGCAAGGCGGCACGGATCTGGATCAGCGCCCCAGGCAGGTCGTTGACCCAGTGCAGGGACAGGTTGGCGATCACCAGGTCGAAGCTCGCCGGCGCGAAAGGCAGCCATTCCTCGTCCGCCGCGACGCAGAGCCCGCTCTCGCGCCCGGCCATGCGGGACGACAGGTCGCAGGAGACCGTCTCGATGCCGCGCGCGCGCAGCAGCGGCGACACGACGCCGCGGCCGCCGATATCCAGGGCGCGACCGAACTGCCGGGTGACGTCGTCCAGCCGGTCGAGCAGTCGCTGGGCGGCGTCCGACAGGATGTCGGACACCGCGTCGACGCGGGAAGCTGCCCGGTCGCGATGCAGCCGCACCGCGGACCGGTCGAAGACGGCGCTGTCGTCCATGCTGTTTCCCGGTGCCCCCTGGTGCCGACGGCATGTGTGTCGCGCGATCGGCGCTGCCAAGCCATCCGGCGCTATACACCGCGCCCCGGCGCGGGATATCGTTGCGGTAGGTTATCGGTCGGGAGCCGGTCATGTCGCTGCTGACGCGCTCGGTCGGGGTCGGGATGCTGGCCGGGCGGCAGGTGCTGGACCTGGTGCTGCCGCCGCACTGCCCGGCCTGCGACACCATCGTCGACACGCCCGGGCAGTTCTGCACGGCCTGCTTCCGTCGCGCCGCCCTGATCGTGCCGCCCCGCTGCGTGCGCTGCGGCGTCGGCTTCAGCAGCAGCGAGGCGGCCGGGTTGTCCCTCACCTGCGCCGGCTGCCTGCTTGAGCCGCCGCCCTGGCGATCCGGGCGCGCCGCGTTCGCCTATGACGAGTTCTCGCGCCGGCTGGTGCTGCCGCTCAAGTACGGCGACCGCACCGAGAACGCCGTCGTGCTGGCCCGGCACATGGCGCGTGCCGGCCGCGGTCTGCTGGACGGGTGCGACCTGCTGGTGCCGGTGCCGCTGCATCGCAGGCGGCTGTTCTCGCGACGCTACAACCAGGCGGCGCTGCTGGCGCAGGCGGTGGGGCGGATGGCCGGACGGCCGGTCCTGGTCGATGCGCTGGCTCGCGTGCGGCAGACCGCGCCGCTGGTCGGGCAGTCGCCGTCGGAGCGTCGCCGGTCGGTCGCCGACGCGATCCGCGCCCGGCCGAACCGGCTGGCGGCACTGGCGGGACGCCACGTGGTGCTCGTCGACGACGTGCTGACGACCGGTGCGACCGCAGGCGCCTGCGCGACGGCGCTGCTGGATGCCGGAGCGGCGTCGGTGGATGTGCTGGCGGCTGCCCGGACGGCACGCGACGAGGAGCGCCGCACGGGCAGGGACGAGGGCGACGACCGCTGACCTCTTGTCAGGATGGCGTTCGCGCACGATTTTCCAGCCATGACCGGATCATCCGGTACGTTGGCTGGACGAGGCGAATGGCTGCGATCGAGATCTACACCCAGTATGGCTGCCCCTACTGCACCCGGGCGCTGGCCTTGCTGTCGAGCAAGGGCGCGGGCTTCCAGGAGATCAAGGCGCCGAATGGATCGCCGGAGCGGGCGAAGGCGAGAGAGCGCTCGGGCGGTCGGACCAGCGTGCCGCAGATCTTCATCGATGGCCGGCATGTCGGCGGCTGCGACGACCTGATGGCGCTCGACAGAGCGGGCCAGCTCGATCCGCTGCTGCGGGCCGCCTGATCCTCCGGACCTGGCGCTGAGGCGGGATCGCCGATGATTCATTATCGGCTCCGTTGCCGGGACGGGCACGAGTTCGAAGGCTGGTTCCGAGACAGCGCGGCGTTCGAGAGCCAGGCAGCGAGCGGGCTGCTGAGCTGCCCGCGATGCGGCATCACGCAGGTCGATCGCGGGCTGATGGCGCCGGCCGTGCGGACCCGGCGGGCCGCCTCGCCGCCGGTGGCCGCGGTGCCGTCCGTAGTGCCCGCCGGCAGCGACCCGTCGCCTCGGCCGCCGCCGCCACTGCCTGACGAGATGCGGGCGGTGCTGCAGCGGCTGCGCGGCGAAGTGGAGCGGCACTGTGACGACCTGGGCGACCGTTTCGCCGACGAGGCGATCCGGATGAGCCGTGGCGAGGTCGCCACGCGGGGCATCTATGGCAACGCGACCGACGAGGATCGCGAGGCCTTGTCCGACGAGGGGATCGAGATCATGCAGATCCCCTGGCTGAGCCCGGCGGACGGCTGACCATGCGGCCGGGCCGGATCGGGATGCTCGCCGTCGTTCTGCTGGCCGGCACGCTCGGCGGATCGTCCTGGGCCACGGTTCCGGCCGGATCCGGCTCCGTGCTCGGCCGCTGGCTGACCCGCGACGGCGACGGCGTGTTCCAGATCGATCGCTGCGGCGACGCGCTTTGCGGGCGGCTGGTCGGGATGCGCTACAGCGGCTCGATGCCGCTCGACGTCCATCATGCGCCGCAGTGCAACCAGCAGCTGATCCGTCAGCTCAGGCCGGCGGCCGAGCCCGGGCGGTGGACCGGCTCGATCACCGATCCGGACAGCGGCGACAGCTATCGGGCGACGGTCTGGTCGCCATTGCCGGACACGCTGAAGCTGAGAGGCTACGTGCTGCTGCCGATCTTCGGCCAGACCCAGAACTGGAGCCGCTATCGCGGTCGCATCGGCCCGGCCTGCAAGCTGCCGGGCTGAGCTGGTCGGCGAGCCGGCCGCGGAGCCGGGCAGTGCTGCGGCGTGCCCTCGCGGATGCCGGTGCTAGTCGCTGGTGAAGGCGGCGATGTAGTTCACTGCCAGGTCCCGGCTTTCGCGCCAGCGGCCCGGCACGCCCGACAGAGTGGGCACCATGCCGGCGATGTCGGTCAGCCGCAGCCCGGCGGCGGCGGCCTGGCGGGTCAGCTCGGCCGGGGTGACGAACCGGGTCCAGTCGTGGGTGCCGACAGGCAGCAGACGCAGCACGTATTCCGCGCCGATCTTCGCCGTCGCCAGCGACCGCCAGGTGCGGTTCAGCGTCGACACGACGATCACGCCGCCGGGCTGCAGCAGGGCTGCCAGCAGCCGCAGGAACTCCCCCGGATCGGTGACGTGCTCGATGACCTCGAGTGCTGTGATCACGTCGAACCGCTCGCCCTGGTCGCGCAGGCTCTCGGCGCTGCTGACCGCGTAGCGCAGCGATCCGCCCTGTGCCCGCAGCGGCGGATGCAGCGCTGCGTGCGCCCGGGCCGCCTCGATCACCGGAGCGGCGGCGTCGACACCCAGCACGTCGTGGCCGAGCGAGGCGAACGCTTCGCTGGCAAGGCCGGCGCCGCAGCCGAGATCGAGCAGCCGCAGCGGACGGGGGGCATGGCGCGCGCGCAGCCGAGCGAGGCGGGCCTCGGCCCAGCCGACGCGCAACGGGTTCATCTGATGCAGCGGCCGCATCGGCCCGTCAGTGTCCCACCAGGTCCCGGCAAGGCCGCCGAACCGGGCGATCTCCGCGTCGGAGACCGAACTGCCGAGATCCGATGGATGCGCTTGCATGTTGCTGCCTTCCTGCTGGGAAGCTATGTGACCCGCCTGCCGCACGCCTGCAAACCGGCCGGTCGGTCCGTGTTCCTGGACGCCCGCATCGTCGCGGCGTCTCGTTCTCTGGAGACGATCGCCGCATGGCCCGCATCGTGATGAAGTTTGGCGGCACCTCCGTCGCCGACCTCGACCGCATCCGCTCGGTGGCAGGCAGGGTCAAGCGCCAGATCGAGGCGGGCGACGAGGTGGCGGTGGTGGTCTCGGCGATGTCGGGCGTCACCAACCAGCTGGTGGGCTACTGCGAGGCGCTGTCGCCGCTGCACGACGCACGCGAATACGACGCGGTGGTGGCGACCGGCGAGCAGGTCAGCAGCGGGCTGCTGGCGATCGCGCTGCAGACGATCGGGGTGGATGCGCGCTCCTGGCACGGCTGGCAGATCGCGCTGCAGACCGACGGCGCCCATGCCAAGGCGCGGATCCAGCAGATCCAGGGCGCGCAGCTCATCGCCCGCATGCAGTCCGGCCAGGTTCCGGTGGTAGCGGGCTTTCAGGGCATCGGGCCGGACAACCGGATCACCAACCTGGGCCGGGGCGGCTCGGACACCTCGGCGGTGGCGCTCGCGGCGGCCCTGAAGGCGGACCGCTGCGACATCTACACCGACGTCGACGGCGTCTACACCACCGACCCGCGGATCGTGCCCAAGGCGCGCCGGCTGGACAAGATCGCCTATGAGGAGATGCTCGAGCTCGCTTCGGTCGGCGCGAAGGTCCTGCAAACCCGGTCGGTCGAGCTGGCGATGAAGGAACGGGTCCGCGTCCAGGTGCTGTCGAGCTTCGTCGACGGTCCGGTGCCCCGGGAAAACGGCGAGGGCGGCGGGCTTCCCGGCACGCTGGTGGTTGACGAGGACGA
>CAXTZG010000023.1:4380-33908 GCA_964248625.1 uncultured Acetobacteraceae bacterium
GTGGAACACGAAATTGTGGCGGGCATCGCCTACTCGCGCGACGACGCGAAGATCACGGTGCGCAAGGTTCCCGACCGGCCCGGAGTCGCTGCCGCCGTGTTCGGGCCGCTGTCGGAGGCGCATGTCAATGTCGACATGATCGTGCAGAGCACCGGCGCGGACGGCACCACCGACATGACCTTCACCGTGGCCAAGGCCGACCTCGCGCGGGCGACCCAGGTGCTGGAGCAGGCGCAAGGCCATATCCAGTACGGCGAGTTGTTGACCGACGCGGATGTGGCCAAGATCAGTGTGGTGGGTGTAGGCATGCGCAGTCACGCAGGGGTTGCCAGCACGATGTTCCGCACCCTGTCCGATCGATCGATCAACATCCAGGTGATCTCGACCAGCGAGATCAAGGTGAGCGTGCTGATCGGCATCGACTACACCGAGCTCGCGGTTCGTGCCCTGCACAGCGCCTACGGCCTCGATGTCTCCTGATACCGTCATCGGCACGCTGCCGGATCTCGCAGATCAGGCGGCCCGGGAGGCGGCGCGCCTGCAGCTCGATCGCCTCTGGTCGCGCGGGGCGGAGTTCCTCGGCAGCAGGGTCGCGATCATGGGCGGGGCCATGAGCTGGGTGAGCGAGCGCAACCTGGTGTCGGCCATCTCCAATGCCGGCGGCTTCGGGGTGATCGCCTGCGGGGCGATGGGGCCCGAGCTGCTCGAGCGCGAGATCGCCGCCACCCAGGCGCTCACCACCCGGCCGTTCGGCGTCAATCTCATCACCATGCATCCGCAGCTCGACGAGCTGATCCGGATCTGCGTGACGGCCCGGGTGGGCCATGTGGTGCTGGCCGGCGGCGTGCCGTCCGGAGCGGCGATGCGGGCGCTCAAGGATGGCGGCGCCAAGGTGATCGGTTTCGCGCCGGCGCTGGTGCTGGGCCGCCGGCTGGTGAAGCTCGGCGCCGACGCGCTGGTGATCGAGGGCTCGGAAGCGGGCGGGCATATCGGGCCGGTGTCGCTGACGGTGCTGGCGCAGGAGGTGCTGCCGCACATCCGCGAGGTGCCGATCTTCGTGGCCGGCGGGCTCGGGCGCGGCGACGCGGTGCTGGGGCTGCTGGAGATGGGAGCGGCCGGCGCGCAGCTGGGCACGCGGTTCGCGGCATCCAGCGAGAGCATCGCGCATGCGCGGTTCAAGCAGGCCTTCGTTCGGGCGTCGGCGCGCGACGCGCTGCCCTCGGTGCAGCTCGACGAGCGGTTCCCGGTGATCCCGGTGCGCGGCCTGGTCAATGACGGCACCAGGCGGTTCCTGGTGCATCAGGCGGAAACGCTGCGCCGGTTCCAGTCGGGCGAGCTGACCAAGGAAGCGGCCCAGCTCGACATCGAGCATTTCTGGGCAGGGTCCCTGCGGCGCGCGGTCATCGACGGCGACATCGAGGGCGGCTCGGTGATGGCCGGGCAGTCGGTCGGCATGGTGACGAAGATCCAGCCTACCGCCGAGATCATCGATGAGCTGATCGAGCAGGCGGTGCAGGCGCTGGTCTCGCGCGACGGTTATCACAACCGGACCGGCTGCCGAGACCGCGACTAGCCTGTTGTTTTGTCGGCTCTCTTCATCCCGGTGTGATACCGCCTGACCCGATCTTGCGCTAAGGTCCCGTCAACCGAGGCGGCATGATGACCACGACCGAGCAAGCCGAGCAGATCCGGACAGGCGGGATCGACACCAGTGCGCTGCCGGTCGGCGCGGCCCTGCGGGCCAAGCGCGAGCAGCTCGGCTGGTCGCTGCCCGATGTCGCCGCCTGGCTGCGGATCAAGCTGTCCTATCTGGAAGCGCTCGAGGGCGGCCAGGTGTCGAAGCTGCCGGGCAATGCCTATGCGTTCGGCTTCCTGCGAGCCTATTCGGGCGTGCTCGGGCTCGATGCGGAGGACATGTCGCGACGATTCCGCCACGAGAGCAAGGAAATCAACCGCAAGCCCGACCTGAGCTTTCCGGCGCCGGTGCCGGAGCGCGGGGTGCCAGCGGGGGCTGTCGTCCTGCTGGGCGTGCTGGTCGTGGTTGGCGCCTATGCCGGCTGGTACGAGTTCACCGCGCATGAGCACGGACAGGCCCATGTGGTGCCGCCGGTGCCGGCTGGCCTGCTGCCCTATGCCGGGCCGGTCGCTACCCCGGCGACCTCGCCGCAGGTGGCGACGGTGATGCCGGGTCCGGGACAGACGCCGTCGCCGCTGCCGCAGCCGGCTCCCACGGCCGGTCCTCCGGCAGCATCCGCGGCGGCGGCGCCCTCGACTCGGGTTGCGGGTCCGGCGCCGGCGGCGCCGGAGCCAGCCGCGGTGGCAGCGCTTCCGGCGGGGTCATCGTCACTCCCGGCCGTGCCGGCATCGCCCTCCGCGACGACGCCGGTCGCGAGCCAGCCATCGGCTGCCGTTTCCGGTGAGATCACGGTCAGGGCCGTGGCGCAGAGCTGGGTGCAGGTGCGCGACGCGGCCGGCAAGGTGATCTACGATCACGTGCTGCAGGCGGGCGACAGCTGGGCGGTTCCGGTGACCGCGGACACGGCGACGCTCACGACCGGCAACGCCGGCGGGGTGATCCTGAGCGCCGATGGCGTGACGACGGCGGTGCTGGGGCGCAACGGGTCGGTGCGTCGCAACATCCCGTTGAGCCTGGCATCGATCCGGGACGGCTCGGTGGCGGTCGCAGCCCCAGCAGCCGGGCAGGCGCAGACGCCGGCCCCTCGCGAGGCCGCGTCGCGGCATCAGGCGCCGGCACGGCCGGCAGAAGATGAGTCCGCCGACAGTCTCAACGCGCGGCAGCTGCAGGGCGCGCCGGCGCACTAGCCCGTACGCGGCCCCGGTGCCAAGCCGGCAGCAGGCCCGCGGCGGCGGCGGCATGGCTCCAAGACTGGTCAATTCGTCCCGATCCTGGCAGGAAGCAGCTTCGCGCGCCGTCCTCTCGCCGCTGCCAGGTGATCCGAGACCGCAGCCGATGCCACGTCACCCAGAGGCGGAAGAGCGCGCACGAGGGAGCAGACCGTCATGAGCTACCGTCCATACCAGCAGATCGAACGTCGCAAGTCGCGCCAGATCCATGTCGGCCGGGTGCCGGTGGGCGGCGACGCGCCGATCACCGTGCAGACCATGACCAACACGCTGACCAGCGATGCGGCGGCGACGATCGCGCAGATCCGCCTGTCGGAGATCGCGGGCGTCGACATCGTGCGCGTGTCGTGCCCCGACGTGGAGAGCACCGCGGCGGTGGCCGAGATCGTGCGCGAGGTGAACGTGCCGATCGTGGCCGACATCCACTTCCACTACAAACGCGCGATCGAGGCGGCGCGGGCAGGGGCTGCCTGCCTGCGCATCAACCCGGGCAATATCGGCTCGCCCCAGCGGGTGCGCGAGGTGGTGGCTGCCGCACGCGAGCATGGCTGCTCGATCCGCATCGGCGTCAATGCCGGCTCGCTGGAGCGGCACCTGCTGGAGAAGTACGGCGAGCCCAACCCCGACGCGCTGGTCGAGAGCGCGCTCGAGCACGCCAAGATCCTGCAGGACCTGGACTTCCATGAGTTCAAGATCAGCGTGAAGGCGTCGGACGTGTTCCTGGCCGTCGCCGCCTACACGCAGCTGGCCGAGGTGTGCGACCATCCGCTGCATATCGGCATCACCGAAGCGGGCGGAAAGCGTGCCGGCACTGTCAAGAGCTCGATCGGGCTCGGCAACCTGCTCTGGGCCGGCATCGGCGACACCCTGCGGGTGTCGTTGTCCGCGGAGCCCGAGGAGGAGGTCCATGTCGGTTGGGACATCCTGAAGTCGCTCGGCATCCGCCACCGCGGCGTGAAGATCATCTCCTGCCCGTCCTGCGCGCGTCAGGGCTTCAACGTGATCCAGACGGTGGCGACGCTGGAGGAGCGGCTGGCGCATATCGAGACGCCGCTGACGCTGTCGATCATCGGCTGCGTGGTGAACGGGCCGGGAGAGGCGCTGATGACCGATATCGGCGTCACCGGCGGCGGATCGGGGCGTCACATGGTGTATTCGGCCGGCAAGCAGGACCACACCATGCCGGCGGAAGCGATGGTCGAGCATATCGTGGAGCTGGTGACCGAAAAGGCGGCGCTGTTCCAGGCCGAGATCGACGCGAAGAAGGCACGGGAAGCGGCGGATGCGTCGCGGATGCCAGCCACCGTCGCGGCCGAGTAGGAGCGGGTCGCTTCGTGGACGCCCTGCAGCCGGTACGCGGCACGCGCGACCTGCTCGGCGAGGACCAGCGCCGCCACGCCCATGTGATCGAGACCGCGCGACGCATCTGCGGGTTGTACGGGTTCGACGAGTGGAGCACGCCGATCTTCGAGGATACGGGCGTGTTCTCGCGCAGCCTCGGCGAGACGTCCGACGTGGTGTCGAAGGAGATGTACAGCTTCATCGATCGCGGCGGCGACAGCCTCACGCTGCGTCCCGAAGGCACCGCCGGCGTTTGCCGCGCGCTGGTCAGCAACGGCCTGACCCAGTCGCTGCCGCAGAAGGTGTTCTATGCCGGCCCGATGTTCCGCTACGAACGGCCGCAGAAGGGGCGCTACCGGCAGTTCCACCAGATCGGCGCCGAGCTGATCGGGCCGGCCGAGCCGCTCGCGGATGCGGAGGCGATCACGCTCGGCCGCGACGTCCTGCGTGCCCTCGGCATCGAGAAACAGATCGTGCTTGAGCTCAACACGCTCGGCGATCCCGAAAGCCGGGATGCCTGGCGTCGGGCGCTGGTCGGATACTTCACTGAGCTGCGCGAGCAGCTGTCGGAGGAAAGCCGGGCCAGGCTCGAGCGGAACCCGCTGCGCATCCTCGACAGCAAGTCGCCCGCCGACCAGGCGCTGGTGGCGGACGCGCCGACGATCGCGGCCTATCTGACGCCGGCCGCACGCGGGTTCTGGGACGGGCTGCGCTCGGCGCTGGACGGGTTCGGGGTCGCGTTTCGCGAAAATCCCGGAATCGTGCGCGGGCTCGACTACTACAGCCACACCGCGTTCGAGTTCGTGACGCAGAACCTGGGCGCCCAGGGCACGGTGCTGGCCGGCGGACGCTATGACGGGCTGGTGGCCGACATGGGCGGCCCGCCGACGCCGGCGATCGGCTGGGCGGCCGGGATCGAGCGTCTGTCCATGCTGCTGGACGCGGCGCCGGCGGCAGCCGTGCCGGTCGCGGTGATACCGGTCGGCGACGCGATGCAGGGGGCCGCCCTCGAGGTGCTGCAGGCGCTGCGCGGAGCCGGGGTGCGGGCCGAGATGGCGTATCGCGGCAACCTCAAGCGACGCATGGAGCGGGCGAACCGGATCGGCGCCGGCTTTGCCGTCATCCTGGGCGAGGAGGAGGCGGCGCGCGGCGTCGCCCAGCTCAGGGATCTGAGGCAGGGCAGCCAGGAGGAGGTGGCGCTGGCCGCCCTGCCGGTGCTGCTGGCGACGCGGCGCGGCTGATGCGGTTCGAGGACAGGCTGGACCGGATCGTCGGACGGTCCGACGAGCTGCAGAACATGCTGTCCGGCAGCCTGTCGGGGGATGCCTTCAACAAGGCCTCGCGGGAGTTCGCCGAGCTCGGGCCGCTGGTGGAGCGGGTGGGCGCGCTGCGCCAGGCCGAGCAGGACGCGCGCGAGGCGGAGGCGATGCTGGGCGATCCGGACATGCGCGAGCTGGCGCAGGCGGAGCTCGAGGCGCTGCGCGAGCAGCTTCCGGGCCTCAGGCACGAGATCCGGCTGGCCCTGCTGCCGAAGGACGAAGCGGACAGCCGGAGCGCCATCCTGGAAATCCGGCCGGCCGCCGGCGGGGACGAGGCCGGACTGTTCGCAGCCGAGCTGTTCGAGGCCTATCGCCGTTACGCCGACCTGCATGGCTGGCGCTTCGAGCTGCTGGAATATGACGAGAGCGAGCTGGGCGGCCTGCGCGGCGCGATGGCCAACATCAACGGGCGTGGCGTGTTCGCGCGGCTGAAATACGAATCCGGCGTGCATCGGGTGCAGCGGGTGCCGTCGACCGAGTCGCAGGGGCGAATCCACACCTCGACGGTGACGGTGGCGGTGCTGCCGGAAGCGGAAGAGGTGGATGTCACGGTCAATGAGAGCGACCTGCGCATCGACGTCTATCGCGCTTCAGGCGCCGGCGGCCAGCACGTCAACAAGACCGAGAGCGCCGTCCGGATCACCCATCTGCCGACCGGCATCGTCGTGGCCATGCAGGAGGAGCGCAGCCAGCACAAGAACCGCGCCAAGGCCATGAAGATCCTGCGTGCCAAGCTCTACGAGGCGGAACGGGCGCAGGCGCATTCGACCCGTGCGGCGGACCGCAAGAGCCAAGTCGGCACCGGGGACCGCAGCGAGCGCATCCGCACCTACAACTTTCCGCAAGGCCGGGTGTCCGACCACCGCATCAACCTGACGCTCTACAAGATCGACCGCGTCATGCAGGGCGACCTCGACGAGTTCGTCGATGCGCTGACCTCGGAGGAGCAGGCAGCCCTTCTGGCTCAGGAGGATTGACCTGCCGCCGCCTGCCGCCTCAGGACACCGGCGCCTGGCAGAAGGCGGAGCGGCCGGCATGGACTTGCACCGCCTGCGGGTCGTCGGGATCGGCGAGGTAGAACATGGTGAAGTCGCGCGCGCCAAGTGCCTGGAACGTGCGCCCGTCCGCGTCCGGCAGCAGGCCTTGCCCGCTGACCTCATGGACTTCGCGCGCGCCGGCGGCGTTGCGGAAGGTGATCTCGCCGCACAGCACATACTCGTGTTCCCGGCTATGCGGGCCAGCGGCATCCGGCACCGAGACCGGAACGCTGGCCTGGGTGGTGGCATCGTCGAGGCGGATGGTCGTGATCAACGTGCCGTCGACATAGAGCCGGGTGATCTCGCTCACCTCTTCCGGCGCCTTCTGGTCGAGCACGATGAAGGTGGCGGCCTGCGCAGCGACGCTCAGGAGACATGCAGCGGTCAGGGGAGCCAGGAGGAGCAGTCGCGTCATGGGTCGGCAGTCTAGATCAGGTGGCGCGATCATGCGCGCGCCTCAACTGGGAACGTGCCCGCGAGGCATCGGTCTTCATGCGGATGGGCATGGCACGCATACCGCTTGAGGCGTTGCTGTCGGAGGCGGAAGGCAGGCTGGCCACCGCCGGCATCGAGGCGCCACGGCGGGAAGCAAGGCTGCTGCTGGCGCATGCCTTGGGTACGGACCGGACCGGGCTGCTCAGGCTGGATGCGGATCAGCCAGTCGAGGCCAGCCTGTTCAGGGCGCTGCTGGCCCGGCGTGCGCTGCGCGAGCCGCTGGCCTACCTGACCGGCCGGCAGGGATTCTGGACGCTCGACCTCGCGGTGTCGTCGGCCACGCTGATCCCGCGCGCCGACAGCGAGACGCTGCTCGCGGCGTTGCTGGCGGCACGGCCGGATCGCGGGACGGTGCGACGGCTGCTCGATCTGGGTACCGGCACCGGCTGCCTGCTGCTGGCGGCCCTGACCGAATACCCGCAAGGCTGGGGGGTCGGGGTCGATCTGGTGCCGGCAGCCTGTCGTCTTGCCGCCGGCAACGCGGCCGCAGGCGGCATGGCCGACCGCAGCGCGTTCGTCTGCGGCGACTGGGCGGATGCCGTCGCTGGCCGTTTCGACGTGATCCTGAGCAACCCGCCCTACATCATGGCCGACGACCTGCCGGCGTTGATGCCGGAGGTGGCTCGGCATGAGCCGTGGCAGGCACTCGACGGCGGCGCCGATGGCCTGGCGGCCTATCGCCGTCTGATCCCGATGCTCGGATCGCGTCTCGAGCCGAACGGCCTTGGCGTGCTGGAAGTGGGGATCGGCCAGTCGGACGAGGTGGCGGCGCTCGGCGAGGCGGCCGGGCTGCGTGTGGCCGGGTTGCGGCGCGATCTGGGCGGCGTGGTGCGGGCCGTGCTGCTGGAGCTCCCGGGGAAAAGGGTTGGCACGACCCTCGTCCCAAGCTAGGGTCTGAGGCGTGTCCTTATCGCAGGCCCCTCGTGGCCTTTGTGGAAGGAGAACCACCTGTCTGCACGACGGCAGCAGGGTGGTCACGCCAAGGTGTGGTGCCGGCAGGCGTTCTGGTCGCTGGTGGATGGTTGGTTGGCCATGCACGAACCCGATGCCGGTCCGGCACTGCCAGTCGCACGTGTTCCGCCGCGAGATCGCCGTGGCGGTATCTGCCGGGCCAGGAGCCTGACAGCGCATGGGCAATCATCCCAAATGGGACCCGGACAGTCGGGCCACGATCAGGAAAGTGCTGTGGTAAACTGATGAACATGAAACGCATGCGCGGCCGCAACCATCGTCCGGGAGGCGGCGGCGGTGGCGGAGGCAGCGGCGGTGGCAGCACCCCGATCCGCCACAACACCGGCCAGATCCCGCTCAACCGCAACCATGTCTTCGACAGCAACGGGCCCGACCTGCGCATTCGCGGCACGGCGCAGCAGCTCTTCGAGAAGTATCTGCAGCTTGGCCGCGATGCGACCAGTTCCGGCGACCGCGTGATGGCCGAAGGCTACTTCCAGCACGCGGAGCATTATTTCCGCATCCTGAACGCCATCGCGCAGGCGGCGCAGCAGAGCCAGGCAAGTCAGCCGTCGCATCACAACAACCAGCGCAATCGTCATCAGCAGGAAGGCGAGCAGGACGGGCGGGACAACGGCGACACCCAGCCGGTCGTGAACGGTCCCCACGACCAGGGCCTGCCAGAGGAACAGCGCACCGGGCAGGAGATGTCGCCCGCGGACGCCTGAAGCTGGCATCTTCCGGCAGACGTTGCTCGCGGGTCGGGTAAGGCTTTCTTTGGACGCGATGCGGGCACACGGTCAGGCCAGACTGGCAAGCCGTTGGTTGGAGACGCAGCCCCGGCTCGCGGGACGGCCGGACCAGGTGGTCCTGCCGGGCGGGGGGCATGAATCCGACGATTCCGGCCAGGAGCAAGAGCTGCCGCGTCCGGATATGGCACGCCGTTGCGCTCCAAATCTTGCGACGCCGTATTGGGTTTGCCATCGGGGTCGTTGACTTACCCTGGCCGCCTTTGTATCTGACCGCTCCCGGCACGATGGCGGCGTAGCTCAGCGGTAGAGCAGGAGAATCATAATCTCTTGGTCGGCGGTTCAAATCCGTCCGCCGCTACCACCGCGCCGGAGCCTTCCTCACGTCGATCTCGGTGTGCCCTGTGCACCGCCTGCCCAGCCGGCGGTGACGGCGGGGTCGGCACACACAGGGACGAGGGTGCGGTTCGGACCTTGCCCGCTTCTGCAGCCGGCTTAATCTCGCACGCGCAACGTCGCCTCCGGAGTGCCTGCGCGTGCAGACGTTCGTGTCCGTGCGGAAAGAAGGCTTGGAAACGCGGTCGTCGAATCGGATCACGGCGCTGCTTGCCCTGCTCACGGCAGTCGGCCCGATTTCAACAGACATGTATCTGCCGGCCTTTCCGGCGATGAAGGCGGCGCTGAACGCACAGCCAGGACAGGCGCAGATCACGCTCGCGGCCTGGTTTCTCGGGCTGTCCATCGGCCAGATCACGCACGGACCGCTGGCGGACAGCTATGGTCGTCGGCTGCCGCTGCTGATCGGGACCATCCTCTACGCGGCAGCCTCGATCGGCTGCGCCTTGTCCGACAGCATGACGACCCTGTCCTGGTGGCGGCTGTGGGCGGCCTTCGGCGGCGCGGCCAGCCTCGTGGTCCCTCGCGCGATCATCGCCGATGTGGTTCGCAACGGTGCGGAGGCGGCTCGGATGGTGGGCCGTATGGTCATGGTCATGGGCGTCGTGCCCGCCCTGGCGCCGACCCTGGGCGGCCTGATCGCGGAGCACTGGAACTGGCGGGCGATCTTCTGGTTCGCGGCCTTGTATGGGGTGCTGTGCTCGGCCCTGATCTACTTCTTTCTTCCCGAGACGCAGCAGCGGCACCGGCATTCCCGCCTGCGGATCGGCGAGAGCGTGATCCGCTACATCACCGTCTGGCGCAATTTGGCGTTCCGGGCGCATGCCCTGGAGGGCGGCTGCGCGACCTTCAGCCTGTTCGCGTTCCTTGGCGGCGCGCCGGCGGTGTTCGTGACCCGCTATGGATTGGCGCCGTCGGCGTTCGGCGAGGTCTTCATCATGAACGCGCTGGCTTATGTCTGCGGCACCCAGGCGAACAGCCGCCTGATCATCCGCTTCGGCACCGACCGCGTGCTGACCGGCGGCAGCCTGGGCCTGGTCGCGGCGACGACCGCCATGGTGGTGATGGCGGTAACCGGCGCCGGCGGCGCCCTCGGCCTGGCGCTGGGGATGATGGCCTGCATGGGATCGCTCGGCTTCATGCTGCCCGGCGCGGCGCTGGGTTCGGTGCTGGGCAACAGCCAGTCCGCGGGTGCCGCGTCCGCCCTCTACGGCACCACGGTCTTCCTGATCGGCGCCCTGGGAACGCTCCTGGTCGGCTGGATCGGTCCAGAAAATCCGGCGACGATGACGGCGCTGATGCTGGCCGGCGCGCTGGCGGCGCTGGTCTGCGATCGACAGCGCCCCCACTGAGGCGTCGCGCGTCACGCACGATTGCGGTCGACGTGACGTCTGGAGCCAGGCATCGCTTCAGCCAACCCGGTCGACGCGTTCGGCTGCCTGCCGGCAGAGCCGGGTCGGGATTTACTTGACGGGCTGGACCCGGGCCACGTAGATTTCCGTTACGATTGCAAAACTATGCTCGCTCTGCAAAGTCAGGCGGGCCTTTTGTTGTGACGGACCGGGCTGCGGCGACGCCGCCGCTCCAGAACCGCGGTCGCGCCGTGCTGCCGACAGGTCGGGTCGGTCACTGCGCGCGTCCAGGCGCTCCCCTTCGACGCGCGCTCATCCAATCACCGCTCCATCGCCGCCTTCCGGGCGGCTTTTTCATATCTGGAGGATACGCATGGCTTTTGACCTGTCCTCGCCGAGGCTCGTCCTCGCGGGGAACGCGTACGGCGAATGCAGCGGCGGCGGCCGCGTCGGAATGGAGAACGTCACCGCTGTCGTCATGGCGCGTGTCAGGCAGGGGTGGGAGGAGACCCCCATCGCCGTCTGCCTGGCGCCGGCGCAGTTCTCCTGCTGGGCGGACAGCAACCGTCGCCGCATCGAGGCGGCGGCCAGCACCGATCCCGCGGGCTGGGCGGTGGCACTCGGCGTGGCCGACGCGGCCCTGGCCGGCAGGCTGCCGGATCGGACCTGCGGCGCCGACAGCTATTACGCGCTGAGCATGCCCCGGCCGGCGTACTGGGCGAAGGCGCCGGCGCGCCACGTTTATTCCGATCGCTGGCATGCCTTCTGGAGCGTCCGCAGCGTGCACGGCACCGCTCCGAACATGTCGGCCCAGACCACAGACTCGCTCAACATGGCCGAACTCGAACGTGTCGCGGGAGCACACGGATGACGGACGGTCCCGCAGCGATGCTCCCTCTGCCAGCACTGCCGCGGAACGGCATGCTGCAGACGGTCTTGGACTGGTCGAAGCAATCGAGCACGCAGCAGGGGCTGAGCCTGCTGGTGAGCGGGTGCGTGCTGGCCTGGATGCATCCGTTCCCGTCGGCGGAAGGCATCGGCGCGACCCTGCTGGCGGCCAGCCTGCCGCGCCTGTGGCCGGACAACACGACCGACGCGATCAAGACGCAGGACCTGTCCAACGCCATCGCCCATGCCGCGGCGACGCGACAGCCGGCGGACGTCGCCCAGGCGGCCGAGACGGTTGCCACCCTGCTGGTTCCGACCGCCGGGATCCGTCCGGCGGCCTGATCCCGGCAACCTGACCCCGGCAAGCCGCGCGGCCGGCGGGCCGGTCGCCTGCGGTGCTCGTACCCTCGTTTCTTGTGGAAGAAATCCCATGACCTGCATGATTTCCAGACGCCAACTGTTGTCGTTGTCAGCTGCCGGGCTGCTCGCCGCCTGCACGACCACCACCCAGGGCGGCTCCACCACCGCGACGCTCGACGTCGCGAAGATCGTCGCCGACAGCACGGCGATCCTGTCCGGGCTGTCGTCCCTGCTGACGATGCCGGCCGTGATCATCGCGCTCGGTGTCCACTACGCCGCCGCCGAAGCAGCGCTCGTCGCAGCGCAGGTGGCGCTGGCGGAGATCGAGAAACTGACCAATGGCTCGATCAGCGTCACGGTCGACACGAGCACGGTGCAGCCGCTGGTGACCACGCTGCTGAGCGACGTGCAGACCGTTCTGGCGCTGGTTCAGGGCGCCCTTGCGACCATGACCGGTTCGGCCGCGGCCCGAGTCGCCGACGCGGTCTCCGCCGTGCTGGCCTTGATCCCGTTCGTGCGGCTGGCCGCGGGCTTTGCCGGCGCCATGCCGGCGGCGGGCGCGATGGACGAGCAGCAGGCGCTGGCTGCTCTGCGCCGAGACGCTCGATGAGCGCACACAGCTTCCATGCCGTCGGCCAGCGTGTCGTGAGCGAGCGGCGCGATGGACCGGAGGTGGAGCGGTCCACCTTCGACGTGGCCGCTGCCCGGCAGCTGCGCGAGCAGCTCGACCAGGCGATTGCCCGGGCGGAAGCGGCCGGACGATGAGGCTCGATGCAATCCTGGCGGCGATCGGGCGCTGGATCGCCGCCTTCTTCAGCACGCGCGAGCGCGATGCCAGGCGCGATGCCGCGGCGACCGCCCGCAACAGGGAGGCGGCCCATGCCGCACATGAGGCTCAGGCTGGCGCTCCGCTGTCTCGCGATGCTCTCGCTGACGGCGTGCGGACGGGTCGCGACTTCTGATCTGCTGCCGCCGGTCGGGCCACCGTCGCGCATCGTCGATCCGTGCGACGCCATCCGGATGCCGGACCGCCTGGACGACGCGCACCGGGCCCGGCTTGCGGACGAGATCGCGGCCGCACCAGCGGACGCGGTCTGGCCCGACCTGCTGCGCGAGGCAGCCGGCGTCGAGCGGGCGGTCCGAGCCTGCCAGACGCCGCGATGATGCGCCGGACGCCCACGCCAATGCTGCCGACACTGCCACGGAATCGGAGAACTCGACCGAATGCTCGCACGCAAGCTCGGCAAGAAGCCGGCTGTCCTGGACAAATGCACGCCGCGTCTCGCGCCGGTGCTGTCGGCGCACCTGCCGGATCCGCCAGCCGCCTGTGATTATGGCGGCGGTTTCGCGGCCTGGAAGCTGTGGCGCAATGGCGACCAGCTCAGCAACCACGGCCAGACGATTCCAGGCCTCGGCGACTGCACCGCCGTCAGCGTCGCCAGCGCGATCCGCGTGCTGACCGCAAACCGCGGCGGCGAGATCGAGCTGACCGATGATCAGGCTGTCGGGATCTACCAGGCGAACGGCTATGACGCGACGCGTCCTGCAACCGACCAGGGCGCCGTCGAGGTCGATGTGCTGAACAACTGGTGCGAGACCGGCTATGCGATCGGCCGCCAGGCGCCGGATGTCCTGACCGGCTACGGCTACGTGAACCCGAAATCGCCGGACTGCGTGCGCAGGGCGATCGCCATGCTGGGCGGGCTCTATGTCGGGCTCAGCCTGCCGGACTACGCGGTCTATGCGGGCGCCGACTGGGTGGCGCCGAAGCAGCCCTACCAGATTGCCGGAGGGCATGCCGTCTATCTGCACGGCTACGATCCGGACTGGCTGTATCTGAACAGCTGGGGCGAGCGGAAGCGGATGGACTGGGGCTTCCTCGGGACGTTCTGCGACGAGGCCTACGGCCTGCTGTCGCGGGACTGGCTCGATGTCCATGGCACCAGTCCGATGCGGGAAAGCTTCCAGACCGTCGCGGACGAGCTGCGGACGGCACGGGCGCGATGAGAGTGGCTGCGCTGGCATCGGTGCTGCTGCTGCTCGGCAGCTGCGGCACGCTGCAGGCCTACCGGGCACGTACGCGACTGGTGGGCGCCACGGAGCCGGACATCATCTCCTGCATGGGCGTGCCGACCGAGCGGCAGTTCATCGATATCGATCAGTCGGTCATGCAATGGGACTACGTGCAGAGCGGTACCGACCTCGACCTGGAGTTCGGCTTATACGAGCTCAAGCTCGGCCGCCCGGGGATCTGTCATGCCGCAATCCGTTTCGATCGCGGTTATGTCCGGGCGGTGCATTTCACCGGCGTCGATGTCAGCCCAACCAATCCGGACAGCATCTGCGGCCGCTTGGTGAAGGATTGCCTCGACCACCGCGAAACGACGCCGCTTCCGGCTGACTTCAGCAACGTTGCCGTTCTGACCGGCGCGCCGGTGGCGGTCAAGGACGAGGTCCACAAGTAGACGACACGACCCGAGCCTGCAGAAGCCGCCGCTGGTTCCCGAAAAGGGGCTGGCGGCGGATTTCTGCGTTCCGGCGCCCGCAATCGCCGGATCAGTGGCAGCAGCTGCCGACGAACTGGTCTTCCAGGCTGCTGGTCGGCAGTGCTGCAGTCCGTGACGTGAGCACCAGAACCGTGCCGACGATCCGGGTTCTGCTGCCGCTCACCAGCCACTGGCTGCCGTCCCAGCACGCCTCTTCGGCCTCCTGACCTGCGAGCGCGATCCAGTAGTAACCTGGCACACGATTTGTTTCGAAGAGTGCATTCACCGACGTGATCCTCAACCAGCTGTGGACGATCCGGAGTTCCCATTGAACGAGACCGGTGCTGGAAGCAATCACACGGCTAGTTAATCACTCATTAACGAAATGATTTTCCATCGAATTGATGGTTTCCAACCGATCATCCAGGACCTTGTCTCACGCAATGAAGTTCCTAAACAATATTTAGCTTCGATCGATTGTCACGCGGCTGCCACATACCTCTCGCACTAACGTCATGAGTCAGCCGGCAGCCGAGATCGCCGCCTGGAACGGCGAGCAGCCGGCCGCGCCGGTTCGCCGCACGGCCCGTTGCCGCCGGCGCGCCACAAGCAACTCCACGGCGATGCCGAAGTTCAAGCGGTTCGTCCGGCGGTCCAGGGCCGATCAGCCGACAGCCGGCCGGACCCATGATGGAGAGCTCACATGCCCGGCCCCTCACGCAGACGCGCCGCTCCTTCCCGCTGGCACACCCTGGTCGGCCTCGCCTTCGCGGCCGCCGGGATCGCCAAGCTGACCTCGGTCAAGCCTGAGGCGGCCTTGTTCCGGAGTTGGGGCTGGTCGGTGCGCGACATGCAGATCATCGGGGCAGGGGAACTGCTCGGGGCTGCGCTGCTGGTCACCCGCTCGACGCAGCGTCTCGGTGCGCTGCTGCTCAGCAGCACGTCGATCTGCGTGCTGCAGGAAGAGGTGCGTCACGGCAACAGCCTGCTGGTGACGCCGCGGACAGGCCTGCTGCTGGCCGCCGCCACGGGCTTCATCCAGCGGCGCTGACCGCCTCAGCTCGGTCGATGCAGGCGGAGCCTGATCACGCCCTTGATCGTTTCCGGGTCGACCGGCCTGCCTTTGCGCAGGATGTCGATCAGTCCCTCGCGGCTCAGCCCGCGGGCCGCGTTGCGAACATGCGGCATCAGGCGGCGCCACTCCGGACCATAGGCGCGCGCGACCTCGCTCGGACAGATCGACTTGTCGGCGCCGCGCTCGACGACCTGGCGCATGATCTCGGCGCGCAGATCATGCGGCTCTGCCGCGGGCGGCGGGGTGGGGTCGCCGGGAGTCGCCTCGACCATGTCAGCGCAGCTGCTGCTTCAGCGCGTCGGTGAGGTCGCGCGTGGTGGCGGTGCCGCCGAGGTCGCGGGTCCGGAGGCCGGCGGCCAGCAGGCCGTCGATGCCGGCGGCAAGCCGTTCGGCGAGATCCGTGCGCCCGACATGCCGCAGCATCAGGCCGGTCGAGAGCAGCATGGCGAGCGGATTGGCGACGCCCTTGCCGGCGATGTCCGGCGCCGAGCCGTGCACGGCCTCGAAGATCGCCGCATCGGTGCCGATATTGGCGCCCGGCGCCATGCCGAGCCCGCCGACGAGGCCGGCGATCAGGTCCGACAGGATGTCGCCGAACAGGTTGGTGGTGACGATCACGTCATACTGCCACGGATCGAGCACGAGCTGCATGGCGCAGGCATCGACGATGCGGTCGTTCATCTCGATGCGGCCTTCGTACTCCTTGGCGATCTTGCGGCCTTCCTCCAGGAACAGTCCGGTCAGCGCCTTCAGGATGTTGGCCTTGTGCACCACCGTGACCTTCCTGCGGCCGTTCTTCACGGCGTAGTCGAAGGCGTACTGGACGATCCGGCGGCATTCGGCGCGGGTGTTGAAGCCGGTCGACATGGCGATCGCCTTGGAGTCGTGCCCGATCGGCAGATAGTGCTCCATTGCGGCATAGAACCCTTCCAGGTTCTCGCGCACGAGCACGATGTCGATGTTGTCGAAGCGGCCGCCGGGGATCAGCGTGCGCGCCGGCCGGAGATTGGCGAACAGCTCGAATTCCGTGCGCAGCGTCACGTTGATCGACTTGAAGCCGCCGCCGACCGGCGTGGTCAGCGGGCCCTTCAGCGCCAGCCCGGTGCGCCGGATGCTCTCGATGGTGGCGAGCGGCAGCGGGTCGCCGCTGTCGGCCACAGCCGCCATGCCGGCGAGCTGGGTGTCCCAGGCAAAGGGCGACCCGAGCGCGTCGAGGATCTCGGTGACGCTTTCGACGATTTCCGGGCCGACGCCATCGCCTGGGATCAGCGTCGCTGGGATCTTGCTCTCGGCCATGTCGGAACCTTTCAGCGGCGGTAGGTCGGGCTGCCGGCGAGCGGCGCGCAGGCCTGCGTCAGCCAGCCCAGGACCGGCTCCGGCAGGGCCGGCCCGATCTCGTCCAGCACGCGGGCGTGATAGCGATCGATCCAGGCCAGCTCCGCCGGATCCAGCAGGCCCGTCTCGATCAGGGCGCCGTCGAACGGCGCCAGGGTGAGGGGGTCGAACTCGAGAAAGCGGGCGTCCCCGTCCAGCTCGGCCGGCCGCACCAGCAGCAGGTTCTGGAGCCGGGCAGGTAGTAGCCGGGTTCGTCGGACAGGATCATGCCGGCCTCGATCGGGATCGGCCGGGCTGTCGGCGAGATGCCGCACGGACCTTCATGCACCGACAGGTAGCTGCCGATGCCGTGGCCGGTGCCGTGATCGTAGTCAAGCCCAGCCTGCCACAAGGCGGCGCGGGCGAGCGCGTCCAGCCGGCCGCCATGCACGCCCACCGGGAAGCGGGCCCGGGCCAGCGCGATGTGGCCCTTCAGCACGCGGGTCGCATGATCCCGCACGACCGCAGGCGCCGGGCCGGGACCGCTCCAGACGGTGCGGGTGACGTCGGTGGTGCCGCTCGGATACTGGCCGCCGCTGTCGATCAGATACACCTCGTCCGCCTGCAGCCGGCGGGCGGTTCCGGCATCGGCACGGTAATGGATGATGGCGCCGTTCGGTCCGGACCCGGAGATCGCGGGGAAGCTCTCGCCCCGATAGGCGGGCGCCTCGCGGCGGAACGCGTCGAGACGCTCCGACAGCTCGGTCTCGCTCCGGCCGACGCCATGCGACGCCAGCCAGTGCAGGAAGCGGCACATGGCGACGCCGTCGAGATGGTGCGCCTCGCGTGCGCCCTGCTGCTCCACTGCGTTCTTGCGCGCCTTTGGCAGCAGGCACGGATCGGGTGCCGGCGACACGGTGGCGCCGGCCGCGCGCAGCGCCTGGCCGAAGCGGGCAGCGGTTCCGGACGGGTCCACCCGCACGCGGCGGCCGGAGAACTCCGCCAGCGCCGCATCGATCGCGTCCGGCGGCAGCAGCTGGACGCCGTTGCCGAGCCAGCGCCGCGTGTCCTCGCCCAGCTTCTCGGACGCCATGAACAGGGTGGCGGTCTCGTCCGCCTGCAGCAGGGCGAAGCCGAGCGCGAACGGGGTGAACTCGACGTCGCCGCCGCGCAGGTTGAACGCCCAGGCGATCGATGCCGGATCGCCCAGCACCACCGCGTCGTCGCCGGCCTCGCGCAGCAGGCCGGCGATCTCCTGGCGCTTCTCCTGCGCGCTGCGCCCGGCGAGCTCGATCGGATGCGCGACCGCGGGGGCTGTCGGCGGCGCCGGGCGGTCAGTCCAGATCGCATCGACCGGGTTGCGCGCCACCGGCACCAGCTCGATCCCCGGGCGGCGATAACGGGCAAGCGCGTCTTCGCTCAGCAGCCAGGGATCGTAGCCGATGCGGGCGTCGTGATCCGGGATCGCGGACCGGGCGGCGTCGGCGAGCCAGGCTTCCGGCGGCTCGCGGGTCAGATGCAGCCGCTGGTAGCTCGCCTCGTCGACCTGGGCTGCGAGCTGCAGCACGTAGCGGCCGTCGGAGAACACCGCCGCCTCCTCGGTCAGGATCACCGCGACGCCAGCACTGCCGGTGAAGCCGGTGAGCCAGGCCAGGCGCTGGGCGTAGGGGGCCACGTATTCGCCGAGATGCTCGTCGCCGCGCGGCAGGATGAAGCCGTCGAGGCCGTCGGCGGCAAGGATGGCTCGAAGGTCGGAAAGCCGCGTCGCTGCGGCCGGTTGGGTCTGCGTCATGATCGCCAGGATCGTCCTCCCGGGCGGCTGCGTCCAGAGGCTCAGCCGAGCAGGCGGTGCATGAAGACGAGGTCGAGCCAGCGGTCGAACTTGCGGCCGACCTGCGGCAGTGTGCCCGCCGCGCTGAAGCCGAGCCGCTCGTGCAGCGCGATCGAGGCATGGTTCTCGGCAGCGACGCCGCCGATCATCGCGTGCTTGCCCCGAGCCGTGCCGTGCGCGACGAGGGCTGCCAGCATGGCCTGGCCGAGGCCGCGGCGCTGTGCGGCCGGATCGATGTAGAGCGAGTGCTCCACGGTGTGCAGGTAGCCATCATGCGGGCGGAACGGGCCGTATGAACCGAAGCCCTGCACGGTGCCGTCCTGCTCGACCACCAGCACTGGATGGCCGGCCGACTGTCGTTCGGCGATCCAGGCGCCGCGGGTGGCAAGCGTCGCCGGGGTGATGGTCCAGAGTGCTGTGCTGAACAGGATCGCGTGGTTGGTGATCTCCAGGATGCGCGGCAGGTCGTCCGGGACGGCGTCGCGGATCGCGCTCATCGGCCGGGCGCCGGCTTGCGCAGGATCAGGGTGGCCCAGTACCCCTCGACCAGTCCCGCTTCCAGCACCAGCCCCTGGCGCCGATGGGCTGCCAGCACCATCGGCACCTGGGTGACCAGCAGGCCGGCCAGGATGACGGTGCCGCCCGGCGCCAGCCTGGCCGCCAGGCTGCCCGCCATCAGGCAGAGCGGCCGGGCCAGGATGTTGGCGAACACCAGGTCGTACAGGCCGCCGGCGCGGATCGCCGGCGTGCGCCAGCCATTGCCGAACCGGCAGGCGACGCGGTTGCGCAGGCCGTTCAGCGCCGCGTTCTGGGCTGCCACCCGGACCGACCACGGCTCGATGTCGACCGCCAGCACCGGCCGGCGCAGCAGCCGCGCCGCCGCCATCGCCAGGATGCCCGAGCCGGTGCCCAGATCGAGGATGCGGGCGGGCCGGCGGTGCGCCACCCGTTCCAGCGCCCGCAGGCAGCCGCGGGTCGAGCCATGCTCGCCGGAGCCGAAGGCGATGCCGGCATCGAGCGTCAGGGTGATGCGCGGTCCCGGCCGGGCCGCCGCCAGGTGGGTGCCGCGGACGGTGAAGCGGCGGCCGACCTGCTGCTCGGGGAAGCTCTCGTAGGTGCGGGCGAGCCAGCCCTCGGCCTCGGTCTCCGCACGCTCCAGCGGGGCGGCGATGCCGGTCGCCGCAGCCGCCAGCGCCAGGGCCGTGGCCAGCATGGTCTCGCCGTGGCCGACATCCTTGACGCCCTCGACGCGCCAGATCGTCTGGGTGTCGTCGGCCTCGAAGATGCCGACGGTGGTGCAGACGCTGCCGAGCGCGTTCTCGTACGCCTCGACCGCCTCGTCGGGCACCGTGACATGCACGGTCTCCAGCGCGGTCGCGTGACGGCGCACGGTCGCGTTCACGAGGCGGCGCCGGTGGCGGCGACCGGCTCGACGTAGTTGTCGAGCACGCGCTTGAAGCCCGCGTGCTCGAACTCGACGTCGAGCTTGTTGTCGTCGGCGCCCTGGACGATGCCGTAGCCGAACTTCTGGTGGAACACGCGCGTGCCGATCGCGATGCCGCTGCTGCGCGCCGGACGCGACGGCTGCTCCCATGCCTCCACCACGCGCGGGCGCCTGGCCATCAGCGGGAACTGGCCGCTGAACACCGGGGGTGCGGAGCGCATCTGCTCGCGCGCCAGCGAGGCCGAGCCCATCTGCTCGACATGCTCCTCGGGCAGCTCGTCGACGAAGCGGCTCGGCACCGAGCTCTGCCAGTTGGCGTAGATGCGCCGGTTGGCGGCATGGCTGATCAGCGCGCGCCTGCGGGCGCGGGTGATGCCGACATAGGCGAGCCTGCGCTCCTCCTCGAGACCCTTGTTGCCGCCCTCGTCGAGGGTGCGCTGGCTCGGGAACAGCCCTTCCTCCCAGCCGGGCAGGAACACGTTGTCGAACTCCAGGCCCTTGGCGCCGTGCAGCGTCATCAGATTGACGCGATCGGCACCCGCGTTCTCGTCGTTCTCCATCACCAGCGACACATGTTCCAGGAAGCCGCCCAAGGTTTCGAAATCGACCAGCGCGCGCACCAGCTCCTTGAGGTTGTCGAGACGGCCCGGCGCGTCGGGCGACTTGTCGCGCTTCCACATCTCCGTGTAGCCGCTCTCGTCCAGCAGCGTCTCGACCACGCGGATATGCGCCCCACCCGCCAGGCGATCGTCGCCGGCCTCGCGCGACAGCGCCTCGCGGCCGCGCCCCAGGGTCGCCATCAGCTGTCCGAGCTGGTCGCGCACGCGGCCCTTCAGCGTGCCGTTCTCCAGCAGCTTGATCACGGCCGCCGTCATCGGGATGCCGTCCTGGCGGGCCGCCACATGCAGCGCCTGCAGCGCCACGTCGCCGACGCCGCGGCGCGGCACGTTGATGATGCGCTCGAAGGCGAGGTCGTCGGCGGGCTGGTTCAGCACGCGCATGTAGGCGATGGCGTCGCGGATCTCGGCGCGCTCGTAGAAACGCAGGCCCCCGATCACGCGGTAGGGCAGGCCCAGCGTGATCATGCGCTCCTCGAAGGCGCGCGTCTGGAAGCCCGCGCGCACCAGGATCGCCATCTCCGACAGCGTGTCGCCACCGCGGTGCAGCTGCTCGATGCGCTCGCCGACGACGCGCGCCTCCTCGTCGGAATCCCACACCGAGGCGACCAGCAGCTTCTCGCCCTCGGCATCGTTGCGGCCCGGGCGCAGCGTCTTGCCCATTCGTCCCTCGTTGTGCGCGATCAGGCCGGAGGCGGCAGCCAGGATCGGCACGGTGGAGCGGTAGTTGCTTTCCAGCTTGACGATCCGCGCGCCGGGAAAGTCCTTCTCGAAGCGCAGCAGGTTCTCGACCTCGGCGCCGCGCCACGAATAGATCGACTGGTCGTCGTCGCCGACGCAGCAGATGTTGGCGGGCTGGCCCTCGCGGCTCGCCAGCAGGCGCAGCCACAGATACTGGATGGTGTTGGTGTCCTGGTACTCGTCGACCAGGATGTAATGAAAGAAGCGGTGATACTGCGCCAGCACGTCGGGACGCGTGCGCAGGATCTCGACGATGTGCAGCATCAGGTCGCCGAAGTCGGCCGCGTTGAGCTGGCGCAGCCGCTCCTGGTAGTCGCCGTAGATCTGCCGCGCCTTGCCGCCGGCGAAGTCGGTGTCCTCCGCGGGCGTGACGCGGTCGGGCGTAAGGCCGCGATCCTTCCAGCGCGAGATCGCGCCCAGCAGCCCGTTCGCCGGCCAGCGCTTGATGTCGATCCGGTGCAGCTCCATCACCTGCTTGAGCAGGCGCAGCTGGTCGTCGGTGTCGAGGATGGTGAAGGAGGAGGTCAGGCCGACATATTCGGCATGACGGCGCAGCATGCGCGCGCACAGCGCGTGGAAGGTGCCGAGCCACAGCCCCTCGACCTCCCGGCCCAGGATCGCCGCCACGCGCTCGCGCATCTCGCGCGCCGCCTTGTTGGTGAAGGTGACGGCCAGCACCTGGCCCGGCGAGGCGCGGCCGCTCAGCAGGATATGGGCGAAGCGGGTGGTCAGCACGCGCGTCTTGCCGGTGCCGGCACCTGCCAGCACCAGCAGGGGGCCGTCGACGGTTTCGACGGCCTCGCGCTGCTCGGGGTTGAGCCGTTCGAGATAGGAGGTCATGCGCCACGCAGTCTAGGGACGCGCGACCGATCCCTCAATGATGGCCGGCGACGATGCGTGCGCCGCGGGACCGGACCGGCTATGCTCACGTTTTGTTAGTAGCGGTCGAGGCACCATGTCCGAATCCCTGTCCGTCGTCGCCCGGCCGGAATTCTCCTCCACCGGGCCGCAGGGGCACCGCGCGCGGATGCGCGACCGCCTGCTGTCGCGCGGGCCGGAAGCGCTTGCCGACTACGAGATCCTGGAGATGCTGCTGTTCCTCGGCATTGCGCGCCGCGACACCAAGCCGCTCGCCAAGGAGCTGATCAACCGCTTCGGCAGCCTGTCCGGCGTGCTGACCGCCGAGCCGGCTGCGCTGGCGCAGGCGGGCGAGCTCGGCGCGGATGCGATCGCGGTGCTGCGCCTGCCGGAAGCGGCGGCGATCCGGCTTGCGGCGGCGGAAGCGCGCACCCGGCCGGTGCTCAACAACTGGGACCGGCTGCTGGAGTATTTCGACACCGCGCTGGCAGGTGCTGCGCCTGGCCAGCTGCGCGCGCTGCTGCTCGACAACCGCAACCGGCTGCTTGCCGACGAGCCGGTGACGAGCGCGCCCGACGACCTGCCGCAGTTCCTCGGCGGCCGGGCGCTGGCGCTGCACGCGACCGCGCTGATCCTGGTGCGCGTGGTGCCGGACGGGCCGATCGAGAAGGGGCTGGCCAGGCGCGAGGCGGCACTCGGCGTCGGCATCGGCAAGGCCATCGGGCTGCTGTCGATCACGCTGCACGACCACATGCTGGTGGGCGGCGGCACCTGGATCAGCCTGCGGCAGAAAGGGCTGCTGTGAGGCGCTGCCACCGGGGACGTGCCGCGCTAGGATCGTGGTCCCCGACCCGGAGCCGATCATGCGCCTCGAAGGATCATGCCACTGCCGCGCCGTGCGGTTCTCGCTGGAGAGCCGCCACCCGGTGCCGTATCAGCGCTGCTACTGCACCATCTGCGCCAAGACACAGGGTGGCGGCGGCTATGCGATCAACATCGCGGGCGAGGCGAAGACGCTGGAGGTCGACGGGCGCCGGCACATGCGCAGCTACCATGCGATCCTCCGCGACACGGCCGGCGACGAGACCCGCAGCGAGGCCGAGCGGACGTTCTGCGGCCTGTGCGGCAGCGCGCTGTGGCTCTACGACAGGAGCTGGCCCGAGCTGATCCACCCGTTCGCGTCGGCGATCGACACCGAGCTGCCGGTGGCCCCGGAGCACACGCATCTGATGCTGGCCTTCAAGGCCTCCTGGGTGGAGCCGGCGATCGGCCCGCATGACAAGCAGTTCCAGGAGTATCCGGAAGAGTCGATCGCCGACTGGCACCAGCGGCTGGGGCTGGAGGATGGCGACGACGACTGAGCGTCAGCCCCGGCCGCCCGCCATGGCGAGCTGCCGCTCGATCGCCGGCACGAGCTCCTCCACCGAGGCGACCAGCGCGTCGGCGCCGGCGGCCTCCAGCTCGTCACGGCCGCCATAGCCCCACAGCACGCCGAGCGCGCGCAGGCCGTTGGCATGGGCGCCGGCGATGTCGAAGCGGCGATCGCCGACCATCACCGCGTGGTGCTGGTCGATCGCCTCGTGCCGCAGCAGCTCTGCGATCAGCTCGGGTTTTTCGGAGCCGCCATCGTCGGGTCGCGCGCCGTAGAGGCCGGCGAAGCGGGGCAGCAGGCCGTGGGCGTCGAGGATGCGGCGCGCCGTGTGCAGCGGCTTGGAGGTGGCCAGGAACAGCCGGTGTCCCGACGCCAGCAGCTGCTCGAGCGCTGGCGCGATGCCGGGAAAGAGCGGGCTGTCGAACAGGCCGGCGCCTTCGTAGTGGTGCCGGTAGCGCGCCATCGCCTCGGGAACGCGATCATCGCCGTGTTCCGACAGCAGCCGGGCGACACTGTCATGCAGCGGCGGCCCGACCACCCAGCTCAGGTCGCGCGACGGGTCGGGCTCGTGCCCGAGATCGCCCAGGGCCTGGCGCAGGCAGGACACGATGCCGCCGCCCGATGCGACCAGGGTGCCGTCGAGGTCGAGCAGCACGGATCCGGCGGGGCCGGTTGCGGCGGACGAGATCATGCGGTCTCCTTGGGTCGGCAGACGATGAAGCGCCCGGCGCCGCACGTCCATGCCGGATGATCTTGCCGCTTGGCACCGGCGACGAGACTGTTGCAGTATCGGATCGGATCGGACGGGGCCGTCCCGGCAGGAGAGGCGCGATGGCGGAGGGATTTGCCGATGCCGGCGGCGTCGGGCTGCTGGAGCGCGGGATCGTCGTCGCGCCCACCCTGGCGCTGGTCACGGCGCCGGCCGCGGTTGCGGATCAGGTGCTGCTGACGCGCTACCTGTCGCTGGTGATGCCGGCGTGCCAGACCGTGGACGCGCTGGCGGCGGTCGCGCTGACGCGGTTCGGGTCGCTGGCCGGCCTGCTGGCAGCCCCGGTCCGCGAGCTGCGCGGCGTCAGCGGCTTCGGCACCCACAGCCTGGCGGCGATCAAGCTGCTGCACGAGGCGGCGCTGCGTTTGGCGCGGGCGCGGATGCAGGGGCGCTCGATCCTGTCGGACCGCGACGGCCTGCTCGACTACCTGACCTCGATCCTGGCGCGCGAACGGATCGAGCAGTTCCGCATCCTGTTCCTCGACGGCGAGGACCGGCTGCTTGCCGACGAGGCGCAGGCGCGGGGCACCGTCAACCACACCCCGGTCTATCCGCGCGAGGTGGTGCGGCGCGCGTTGGAGCTGTCCGCGCAGGCGATCATCCTGGTGCACAACCACCCGAGCGGGGACCCGACCCCGTCGCGCGAGGATCTGGCGATGACCAGGCAGGTCACGGACGCCTGCACGGTGATGCGGATCGAGGTGCGCGACCACCTGATCGTCGGCAACGGCCGCTGGACCAGCTTCCGCGACGAAGGCCTGCTCACCTAGAGCGAGATCGGGTCGTTCCGGCGCGTATCCAGCTGCGGTGAAGCAGGCGGCATGGTCGCCTGGGTCGACGTCCGGCGAGTGGGGCGTGAGCGGGCAGGTTGTCCATCACCACGATGGCGCCGGACTGCAGGGTGATCAGGTCACCACCGCACCGGGTGAAAGCTTCCGATCCGGATCGTTCGGATGACGCTCCAGGTCTCACCGGAAGGTGATGCGCTGGCGGGTTTCGCGAGGGCCATATCGGCATTGTGCGCTGCAGCAAAGAGCGACCGCTTGCTGTTTTCAGCCTTGCTTGGACAAGTGACAGATGACCGAGAACTCGCTTTCCGTGCTGCTGGCGCGGCTCGATTTCGGATGGATCACGACGCTCCATATCCTTTATCCGCCGCTCACGATCGGGCTGGCCGCGATGATGTTCATCGGCGAGCTGCTCTGGATCCGCACCGACGATGATCATTGGTATCGGCTCACCCGCTTCTTCGAGCGGCTGCTGATCATCAACTTCGCCGCCGGCGTCGCCACCGGCATCACCATGGAGCTGGCATTCGGCATCCTTTACGGGCCGTTCAGCCAGGCAGCCGGACCGTTCTTCGGACAGGTGCTGGGTTACGAAACCATCACCGCCTTCATGTACGAGGCCGGCTTCATCGGGCTCATGATCTTTGGCTGGGGCAAGATCAGCCGCGGCATGCACCTGTTCGCGACCTTCAACGTGGCACTCTCCTCGGCATTGTCGGCGATGTGGATCCTGGTCGCCAACTCCTGGATGCAGACCCCCACCGGCGTCACGCTGCGTCACGGCGTCTTCGAGGTGGCCAGCTGGTGGAAGGCGATCTTCAACCCGGACGTGATCTACGCCTTCCCGCACATGCTGGTCGCATCCTTCGAGGAAGGCCTCGCCGTGGTCGCCGCCGTCTCGGCCTGGTACCTGCTCAAGGGAAAGCATGTCCCGACCTTCAAGCGCTCGCTGAAGTCGGTGATGCTGGCGCTGCTGATCGTGGCACCGCTGCAGGTCTGGCTCGGCGACTCCATGGGCGTCACCGTCGCGGACGACCAGCCGACCGTGCTCGCCGCGATGGAAGGCCACTACCACACCAACAAGCCGGACGGTTCGGTCAACAACGCCTGGAACGTGATCGCCTGGCCGAACCCGGCGAACGATGGGCTGCTGTGGTCGATCAAGATCCCGCACGTGCTTAGCCTGCTCGAGACCCACACCTGGAACGGCCGCGTCCGCGGCATGGACGAGTTCCCGGCTCAGGATCGGCCGCCGATGCTGATCCCGTTCTATGGCTTCCGCGTCATGGTCGCCTGCGGCTTCGGCATGGTGGCGATCGCGCTCTGGGGCTCGTGGCTGGTGTTCCGCCGCCGGCTCGATATCCGCTCCGCCGCCAACACGTGGTTCCTGCGCGCGACCATCGCCGCCGCGGCGCTGCCCTACATCAGCGTCTGGGTCGGCTGGTGGACCCGCGAGGTCGGACGGCAGCCCTGGGTGGTGTTCAACGTGATGCGTACGTCGCAGGGGGTCAGCCACATGTCGGTGGCCGCCGAGGCAGGCTGGCTCGTGGGCTACATGTTCTTCGAGCTGGTGGTCTGGGGCAGCACCTGGTGGTTCCTGAGCAAGATCATCCGCCAGGGACCGAACATGACCAGCCCGATCCTGCGCGGCGGCACCGAGAGCCTGGGCACTCCCGCCCACGGCAGCCAGGGTGACCGGGAGACGCCCAAGGCCGAGCGTCCGGCCGGACCCGGCCAGCTCTCACCCGCCTGACACCTGATCCTGGAGACGCCCGCCGTGCAAGCGCTCAACCACACCCAGCACATCCTGGCGATCGGATGGTGGCTCGCGGTTGTCTTCAGCATCCTGCTCTACATCGTGCTGGACGGAGCCGATCTGGGAGCCGGCATCTTCTCGCTGTTCGTGCCGCACGAGGACGAGCGTGCCGCCATCATGCAGGCGATGGCAGGCACCTGGGACGCGAACGAGACCTGGCTGATCGTGGCGGGCGGCATCCTGTTCGGCTCGTTCCCGTTCGTCTACGGCTCGGCGTTTCCTTACCTGATGGTGCCGCTGGCGCTGGTGCTCTGGGGCATCCTGACCCGCGCCCTTGCGCTGGAATTCAGGCACCTGGCCGAGCCGCGCTGGAAGCGCTTCACCGACTACGCGTTCGGCCTGTCGAGCCTGGTGGTGACGTTCTTCGGCGGCGTGGCCGTGGGTGCGGTGCTGCAGGGCTTCCCGTTGACGGCAGGGCCTGGCGGGATCCCGGTCTATAGCGGCGGCACGTTCCGCTTCCTCAGCCTGTTCACCCTGTGGACAGGTCTTGCCGCCGTCATGGCGGTGTCGCTGTCGGGCGGGCTGTTCGTGCGCGCCCGGTTCGAGCCGCAGGAGGAGGTCCGCGAGCACGCCGCGCGCTGGACCAACATGGTGTTCTACGGCGCGCTGGCTGCGGTGCCGCTGTCAGTGCTGTTCATGATCCTGAACTTCCAGTGGGCGTCCCACGCCTGGCTCGGTCCCTACGCCTGGGCCTGGGCGCCGATCCCGATCGCGGCGATCGCGACCACGATCCTGATGCGGCGGGCGATGAACCGGGAGCGCGATCTGGCCGCGCTGCTCTGGCTCGACGCCACCGTCGTCATCATGGCCGGCGGCCTGATCGCCACGATCTACCCGGCGATGGTGCCGCACACCTGGACGGTCGACTCCGCCGCCAGCCGGGAGATCTCGCTCGGCACGTTCCTGTTCACCATCGGCGGGCTGTTCCCGGTCATGCTGATGTACAACTGGTACCAGATCTGGGTGTTCCGGGCGCGGGTGTCCAAGCTGGCTTCCTACCACGCATGACAGCGTCCGCACCCCGGGGCCCTGACCGCCTGCAGCTGGCCGGACGGGTCGCCTGGAACCTGCGCGGTCTCGCTTTGTTCCTGGTTGGCCCCGTGGTCGGCGTCGGCCTCGGCGGTGCGATCTTCGGCATGCCGACCGACCTGATCTGGGCGGCGGCGGTCGCCTTCCTGATCAGCCTGTCGATGTTCGGCCTGCTGGTCCGCGGCGAGTGGCGGCGTTTGGCCGTCCAGCCGGGGCGGCCCGTTTCGTGACCGCGCACGCAGCGCCGATGCCGCGCACCACCGCGAAGCTGCTGGAGCGGTGGCTGCGGGGCCAGCGCAGCGAGGCGCGCGGGCCGCTCGCCATCGCGATCGCTGCAGGCGCCTTCGGTGGCGTCGTGCTGATCGCGCAGGCCTGGCTGCTGGCGCGCATCGTGGACGCGGTGGTGATCGGCCATGCCGGCCTGCACGCGGTCCGGTCCTGGCTGCTGGCGCTGCTCGCGACGTTCCTGCTGCGGGCCCTGGCCTCGGTCGCGTCGGAGGCGGTCGCCTTTGAAGCCGGTGCTCGCATCGTGCTGCTGGTGCGGGCGCGGCTGCAGTCCCACGTGGCGGCCCTGGGACCCTCCTGGACCCGACTGCAGCGCACCGGGGAGGTCGCCGGCACGATGTTCGACGCGGTCGAGAGCATCGGCCGCTACTATGCCGGCTACCTGCCGCAGAGTGCGCTGGTGGTGTTCGTGCCCCTGGCGATCCTGGCCTTCGTGATCCCGACCGACTGGGTGTCGGGACTGATCATGGTGCTCACGGCGCCGCTGGTGCCCTTGTTCATGATCATCATCGGCAAGGGTGCCGAGGCGCTGAACCAGGCGCAGTGGCGCACGCTGGCCCGGATGAGCGGGCACGTGTTCGACGCCATCGAGGGTCTGACCACGCTCAAGCTGTTCAATGCGAGCCGCGCCGAGATCCGCGCCGTCGCCGAGATGTCGGACGAGTACCGGCGCGCCACCATGGCGGTGCTGCGGGTGGCGTTCCTGTCGTCGCTGGCGCTGGAGTTCCTGGCCACCATCAGCATCGCCATGGTCGCGGTCTATATCGGCTTCCGGCTCTATTATGGCGAGCTGCGCCTGCTGCCGGGCCTGGCGGTGCTGCTGATCGTGCCCGAATTCTACCGGATGCTGCGCTCGATGGGCACCCAGTATCATGCCCGGATGGAGGCGATCGGCGCCGCCGAGGCGATCGTGGCGCTGCTGGACACGCCGCCGCCGCGCGCGCCGCTGCCCCGCACGGCGGTGCCGCGCGACGTGATCCGCAGCGTGCGCTTCGAGAGGGTCGGCTTCGACCATGGCGCCACGCTGGTGCTGGCCGGGATCGACCTCGTGCTGGAGCGCGGCCGCTGCGTGGCCCTCGCCGGCCGCTCCGGCTCGGGCAAGACGACGCTGGCCGAGCTGCTGCTCGGCTTCACAGCCCCGTCCCGCGGCCGGCTGCTGGTGGATGGCGTCGACCTCGACCTGATCGCGCCCGAGGCCTGGCGGCGGCGCATCGCCTGGCTGCCGCAGCGCCCGACCCTGTTCCATGGCTCGGTGCTGGACAACATCCGGCTCGGCTGGCCGGACGCCGACCGGGACGCGGTGCATCGCGCGGTCGCGCTGGCCGGCGCCGGCGAGCTCATCGCCGGGCT
>CAXTZG010000023.1:33918-43681 GCA_964248625.1 uncultured Acetobacteraceae bacterium
ACGGCTACGACACCGTGCTCGGCGATCGCGGCCAGGGTCTGTCGGGCGGCGAGGCCCAGCGCATCGCGCTGGCACGCGTCTTCCTGAAGCAGGCTGACCTGCTGGTGCTGGACGAGCCCGCCGCCGGGCTCGATGCCGCACTGGCCGATCACATCGCACGATCGGTGCGGACGCTGTCGGCGACCCGCGCCACCCTGGTGATCGCGCACGACAAGGCCAGCGTACGCCATGCCGACCAGGTTCTCGTGCTTGATGCGGGCCGCCTTGTGCGGCCGCCGGCCGGCGCCGTCGCATGAGCACGCTGCTCCGGCTGCTGCGCTTCTACCGCCCCTACCTGGGCTGGCTTGCTGGCGGCATCGCGCTCAACGTGCTGGTTGTCCTGTCCAACGTCGGGCTGCTGGCGTTGTCCGGCTGGTTCATCACCGCGATGGCGCTGTCCGGGCTGGGCCCGGTGCCGATCGAGTATTTTGCGCCGGCTGCCGCGATCCGCGGGCTCGCCCTGCTGCGCACCGGCGGCCGCTACTGCGAGCGGCTGGTGACGCACGAGGCGACCTTCCGGCTGCTGGCGTCGCTGCGCGCCTGGTTCTACGCCAGCCTGGAGCCGCTGGCCCCGGCGCGGCTGCAGCTTCATCGCGGCGGCGACCTGATGAGCCGGATCCGCTCCGATATCGACAGCCTCGATAATCTCTACCTCCGGGTGGTGGCGCCCACCCTGGCTGCGCTGGTGAGCGCGGTGCTGCTGACCGGCTTCCTGGCGCTGTTCAGCGGCTCTGCCGCGCTGGTGCTGGCCGCCTGCCTGGTTGGCGCCGGGGTGGCGCTGCCGCTGGCTGCCAGGGGTTTCGGACGTGGGCCGGGGCGGCGGGTGGTGGCGATCCGCGCCGAGCTGCGGAGTGCGGTGTCCGACACGGTGCGCGGCCTGGCCGAGCTCGTGGTCGACGCCGCAATCGAACGGCGCGAGGCGGACATCGACGCCCTCAGCCGCTCGCTGGTGCGCGAGCAGCGCCGGCAGGCCCGGCTCACCATCGTCTCGACGGCGCTTTCCGGCCTGGTCGCGGCGCTGGCGCTTTGGGGTGCGCTGTTGGTGGGGATCCCGGCGGTGCGCGACGGCCGGCTGTCCGGACCCGAGCTCGCCATGGTGGCGTTCCTTGTGCTGGCCAGCTTCGAGGCGGTTGCGCCGCTGCCCGCCGCGTTCCAGGCGCTGGGCGAGACGCTGGCCGCGGCGGCACGGATCTTCGCCCTGGTCGATGCCGAGCCCGCGGTCGCCGAACCCGCCTGCGAGGCCGCGGCACCGTGCAGGTTCGATCTGCGGGTGCAGGGCCTGCGGATGCGCTACGATCCAGCCTCGCCCTGGGCGCTCGACGGGATCGACCTCGACGTGCCGCAGGGCGGCCGGCTCGGCATCGTCGGACCCAGCGGCTCGGGCAAGTCCAGCCTGCTTGCCGTCATGCTGCGGTTCTGGGAGCACCAGGCGGGCGAGGTTCTGATTGGCGGCGTGGCGGTGGCGTCGCTCCGCGGCGAGACGGTGCGCGGGCTGTGCAGCGTGGTGGCGCAGCAGACGCACCTGTTCAACACCAGCATCCGCGAGAACCTGCTGCTGGCCCGACCGGGCGCCACCGACGACGATCTGCTGCGGGCGCTGCGGCGTGCCCACCTCGAGGCCGACGTGGCCGCCCTGCCGGACGGGCTGGCGACCGTGGTCGGCGAGAACGGCGCCCGTTTCTCCGGCGGCCAGGCACGGCGTCTGGCGATCGCGCGCGCCTTCCTGAAGGACGCGCCGATCTTGCTGCTCGACGAGCCGACCGAGGGCCTGGACGCCGCTTCCGAGCGGGCGGTGCTGGACGGTCTGGCGACGCTGATGCACGGCCGCACCACGCTCCTGATCACGCACCGCCCGCAGGCGCTGGCCGGCATGGACCAGGTGGTGCGGCTGGACCAGGGGCGGGTCGCAGCACGCGAAGACCTGCGTCCCATCCTGGCCGTTGGGACCGCGGCAGAGTCGACCGCCCAGTTGGTCGGGTGAATGCAGACCAGCGCCTGCTGCTGGAGCGTCATCCGCAACGCCCTGCCGACCTTCAACCCAGGCGACCATGCCGCCTGCCTCGCCGCAGCTGGATACAAGCCGGAACGATCGGATCTCGCTCCAGGTCCCGGTTTGCAAAGGCGCCGCCTTTGCCGGGGTCCAGGGGCAGCGTCCCTGGCCTATGTCACTCCCTGGCCAAAGGCCCAAGTGCCGCCCGAACCCCGAATGCGCCCGGCAGCCCGCCGCGGGGAAACAGCCGGTTCACGTGTCCCATCTTGCGCCCCCGCCGCGCCTCCTGCTTGCCGTACAGATGCGGCAGCAGCCCTTCGGTCTGCAGGATCGGGGCCCAGAGCGCCATGTCGTCGGGTCCGACCAGGTTCTTCATCAGCGCGTCGGAATGACGCGTGGCCGGCGGCAACGGCAGGCCCGCCACCGCGCGGACATGCATCTCGAACTGGCTGACCGGGCAGGCATCCATCGTCCAGTGGCCGGAATTGTGCGGCCGCGGAGCGATCTCGTTGACCAGCAGGTCGCCGTCCGCGGTCAGGAACAGCTCGACCCCAAGCAGCCCGACCAGGGACAGGGCCTCGGCGATGCGGATCGCGAAGGCCTGCGCCCCGGCCGCGATCGCCGGCGCCACCGGAGCCGGCGCCAGGGTCAGGTCGAGGATGTGGTCGCGGTGATGGTTCTGCACCGTGTCGAAGGCGCGCACGGTCCCGTCGAGCCCGCGTGCCACCATGACGCTGAGCTCGCAGGAGAAGGCAACGAAACCCTCGGCGACCAGCGGGTGCGGCGCCAGCTCGGCGAAGCCGGCATCGAGCTGGTCCGGGCCGCGCAGCACGCGCTGGCCCTTGCCGTCATAGCCGAGCCGGGTGGTCTTGAGGACGAAGGGAAAGCCGAGCGCCAGCGCCGCCGCCTCGAGCGCCTCCCGGCTCTCCACCGGATGCCACGGCGCCACCGGGATTCCAGCCTCGCCGAAGAAGCGCTTCTCGGCGAGGCGGTCCTGGCTGATGCGCAGGATCGCGCCGTCCGGCCGCACCGGCCGGCTCGCCGCCAGCAGCTCGAGACCGGCGGCGCTGATGTTCTCGAACTCGAAGGTCACCACGTCGACCGCGTCCGCGAAGCGGCGCAGCACGTCCGGGTCGGCGTGCGAGCCGAGCGTGAGGGCGGAGGCGACCTGGGCTGCCGGACCGTCCGCATCCTCCGTCAGGACGTGGGTGCGGTAGCCGAGACGGGCGGCGGCCATCGCCGACATGCGGCCGAGCTGTCCGCCGCCGATGATGCCGATCACCGAGCCCGGCGGCAGCGCCATACCCAAGTCCAGCGGCGCTGCCGCGGGGAGGGTCACGAAACGGCTGCGTCCGTGGACGGTGCCTCGGGAACCGCCGCCGTCTGCAGCGCCCGCCATGCCTCGAGCCGCGCCTTGAGCGCCTGGTCGCTCAGCGACAGGATGGCGGCTGCCAGGAGGGCGGCGTTGACGGCGCCCGCACGGCCGATCGCCAGGGTGCCCACCGGAACGCCTGCCGGCATCTGCACGATCGAGAGCAGGCTGTCGACGCCGTTCAGCGTCTGGCTCTGCACCGGCACGCCGAGCACCGGCAGCAGCGTCCAGGCCGAGCACATCCCGGGCAGGTGGGCAGCGCCCCCCGCGCCGGCGATGATCACGCGGATGCCACGATCCGCAGCCCCGGTCGCATAATCCATCAGCCGGTCAGGCGTGCGGTGCGCCGAGATGATCCGGCTCTCGAAGCCGATGCCGAGCGTTTCAAGCTGGGTGGCCGCGTGGCAGAGCGTCGTCCAGTCGGACTGGCTGCCCATGATGATGCCGACGACCGGCTCGCCCGCCGGCGCACGCGCGTCGAGGTCCGGTTCGACGTCGAGTTCCGTTTCGCTCACGTGACAGCCTCCTTCAGGCGATGCTGTCGGGGATAAGGCGGCTCTCGAGCCAGGAGATCTCGTCCTTCAACAGCAGCTTGCGTTTCTTCAGCCGCTGGATCTGCAGCTGGTCGATCGGCTGCGGCGCCAGCCGGCCGATAACCGTGTCGAGGTCACGATGCTCGCTGCGTAGTTCGTGCAGCCTGCGCAGCACGGTGTCCCGATCGATCAGCATACCCCCGGCATAGCATGCGTCGCCATCGCCCTCCAACCGCGTGCGGGACGACATCGGTGGGATGGCGGGACGAGATTTAGCAGTGGCACCGAGGGCGAGGGCGGGTCTAGCGTGGCAGCGTTCCAACCAGACGAACCGGAGGCATCATGAGCCTGCAGTCACGGATCGAGAGCCTGAGGACCCGCCACGCGTCGCTGCATATGCGGATCTTCGACGAGGATAATCGCCCGGCCCCGGACCAGGGCATGCTGAACCGATTGAAGCTCGAGAAGCTGCGGGTCAAGGACGAGATGGAGCGGCTGCGCCGTCGCGTGTGACCACGGACAGCCGGATCGGGCCGTCCATCCGGGACCGTCCGGCGCCGCCGGACGGTTCCCGTCACGCGGCCGGCGGGATCCGTACGGAAAAGCGGCTCAGGCCGCCTCCTCGTCCGCCTGATGCACTGGCGGCGCGGGGACGTTCTGCCCGTCGCGCACCAGCCGGTCGTTGGCGGTCGCCACCATCGCGTTGAGATCGGTCTGGCTGCACAGGCCGAGAATGACCGGGTCGCGCGGCTTGATGTTGACGCTGTTCCAGTGCTGCCGGTCGCGCACCTTGGCGATGGTGTCCTTGGTGGTGCCAAGCAGCTTGATGACCTGCACCTCGCTCAGCTGCGGGTAGTTGCGCAGCACGAAGGCGATCGCATCCGGCCGGTCGTTGCGCTTGGCCACCGGCGTGTAGCGGGCACCCTTGGAGCGGCGGGCCACCGGGTTCTTTTCCGACAGCACCGTCAGCCGCGCGTCGGGGCTCTTCTCGGCGCGCGCGATGTCGTCGGCGGTGACCTGGAAGTTGGCGACCGGATCGTAGCCGACGATGCCCTGCGCCACCTCTCCATCGGCGATCGCCTGCACCTCAAGCGGATGCATGCCGCAGAACTCGGCGATCTGCGTGAAGGTGAGGGCAGTCTTCTCGATCAGCCACACGGCGGTGGCCTTCGGCATCAGCGGCAGCGTCATGGAGCGGTCCTATGGGGGCGGCGGCTCGGCCGGCCCCGGTCTGTGCAGGATGCGTCCGAACCGCAGATGCGGCATGGAGCCGATATGGCGGTTCGCACCGGAACGGGTCAAGCCTCGCGAGCGGCAGGCCGCCATGCCAGGCACGCGTGAACGCAGAAGGGGCCGGTTGCCCGGCCCCCTCCTCGGCTGTCGAAGCCGTGCGGCCGCTCAGGCCGCCGCGACCTCGGTCGTCGCGGTGCCGTCATTGGCCGGACCAGCGATCGTCGCCGCGGCGCCGGCGATGGCGATGCGGCGCGGCTTCAGGGCCTCGGGCACCACCCGCTTGACCCCGATCTGCAGCAGGCCGTTGGTCAGCCCCGCCTGCTCGACCTGGATGTGGTCGGCCAGCGCGAAGCGCCGCTCGAACGAGCGGGCCGCGATGCCGCGATACAGCAGTTCGCGACCGCTCTGCTCGCCGCCAACACGGCCGGACACCACGAGCGTGTTGTCGTGAACGGTCAGCTCGATGTCGTCCGGGCCGAAGCCCGCGACCGCCATGGTCAGCACGTAGCTGTCCTCGCCGGTCTTCTCGATGTTGTAGGGGGGATAGGATGGCGCGCTGGTCGTCTGGGCGGCGGTATCCACCAACCGGGCGAGGCGATCGAAGCCGATCGCGGTACGGAACAGCGGCGCGAAATCGTAGGTCATCTGAAACCTCCTGAAGAGCAAGGTCTGCTGGCTCCCCGCAAGGGCGGAGCCGGTTCGGGCGATGTCCGGAACCCCTAAAAGGGCATTCCCGACAGACCAGAAATGGACAGTGCCGCCCCTGGGATCAAGGGCGGCACTTCCAGAAAGCTCAGGAGCGGGGTGGCGGCAATCAGCCCTTGGTGCGAGCACCCAGGCCGGCGAACTTCTTGTTGAACTTGGCGACCTGGCCGCCGGTATCCATCATGCGCTGCACGCCCGTCCAGGCCGGATGCGACTTCGGATCGACGTCGAGCCGGAGCGTGTCGCCTTCCTTGCCGTAGCAGGAGCGGGTGGTGAACTGGGTGCCGTCGGTCATGATGACGTTGACGGTGTGATACTCGGGATGGATGCCGGGCTTCATGTCAGGAGTTCCTTTGCCGCCGCCGATGCCGACCGGTGCGCGATCGGGCGCGTATAAAGGAGGCGTGCCATGGCGGCAACACCGACCGCGGCGGCTCAGCCCGGCTTCTTCACCGCCTTGTCGGTGTAGCGCAGGAAGGTGGCGTCGGCGGTCTTCTTCTGCTGCGGCGAGAAGCTGTCATAGAGCGCCTGGAACGGCGGCAGCAGCATCTGCACGTTGTGGGCGTTGGTTTGCTCGACCTCGCCATAGGAGACCAGGTCCTGCACCGCGTTCATTGCGCCGTAGCCGCTCTGCCGCTTGGCATAGACCGCATCCATCTGCACCACGTTCTGGCGCATCACCGCGGCGAAGTTCTGCCACAGCGGCTCCTGTGCGGCAGTGATCTTGAGGGTGCTGTGCAGGCCGGCGATGTGGCTCTCGATCCGGGCCGCCTTGTCCTTGCCGACCGTGCTCTGCAGGCTGTCGCTGGTCACCGCGCCGCTGCCGCCCTCGGCCGGCGGGGAGGCCATCGCGGGCGCGGTCGTCTCGGCCGGCGCCGTGGTCGCGGCCTGCGGACCGGGCGCTGCGGGCGCTGTCGGCTGGGCCAGAGCCGCCCCCGTCACCGCGGCGAGCGCGCTGACAACCGCCAGGCCGGCAGCCGCCTGGCCGAGCGAATGCCTCACTGTCTGTCTCGGAGCACGTACATGTCGCTGCATCTTGGTCTCTCCTGTCAGGCGCCGTCGTCCCCGGCAGGGCCCTGCCTGCATCCGGGGACGCCGACATGAACATCCTGTCGATCCAGTCGTGGGTCGCATACGGACATGTCGGAAATGCGGCTGCGCTGTTTCCGTTGCAACGCCTCGGCGCCGAGGTTTGGGCGATCAACACGGTGCAGTTCTCCAATCATCCCGGCTATGGCAGCTTCACCGGCCAGCGGCTCGGCGGCGAGCAGGTCGCCGGCCTGGTGGCCGGTCTCGCCGCCCGCGGCGTGCTGGGGCAGGTGGATGCCGTGCTGTCGGGTTATCTCGGCGACGCGGCGACCGGCGCCGCCGTGCTGGATGCCGTGGTCCGCATCCGGGCGCTGCAGCCGGCGATGCTTTATTGCTGCGACCCGGTCATGGGCGACCGGGATGGCGGCCTTTACGTGCGCCCGGAGATCGCGACGCTGCTGCATGATCATGCGGTGGGTGCCGCCGACATCCTGACGCCGAACCAGTTCGAGCTCGAGCAGCTGGTGCCGGACGCCGTCCGCGAGACTGGCGCCAGCCTGGCCCAGCTTGATCGTGCGGCGCGGGCGCTGCGCGACCGGATGCATCCGGCCGGCCCACGGCTGGTGCTGGTCACCAGCGTCGAGGCGCTGGAAACGCCGGCGGACTCGATCGACCTGCTGCTGGCGACCGGGCAGGGCAGCCTGCTGCTGCGCACGCCCCGGCTGCCGCTGGCCGCCAACGGGGCCGGCGACATGATCGCCGCCCTGTTCCTGCTGCACGTCATGCGCCTGCGCGATCCGGCGCAGGCGCTGGAGCACGCGACCAGCTCGGTCTGGGGCATCCTCGCCCGGACGGCGCAGGCGGGCACGCGCGAGCTGCAGATGGTGCAGGCGCAGGAGGAGCTGGTGACGCCGACGCAGCGCTTCACCGCCCTCGCTTTGTGATCGGCCGCCGCACCGGAGGGTCGACCCCGCCGGGCAACAGAACCCGGGTGGCGGGCGGGCGGCAACGCGGGCATCCTCGTTGCGGCATACGATCGGGATCACCCCGGATCGTCGGCACCTTGCGAGGACAGCATGGCGATCAAGACACCTGCGTTGCACGCGCCCGGATGGGTCGGCGAGTTCCGCGCCTTCATCATGCGCGGGAACGTCGTCGATCTGGCCGTCGGCATCATCATCGGCGCGTCGTTCACCACCATCGTGCAGAGCCTGGTGAAGGACATCTTCACGCCGCTGATCGGGCTGCTGGTCGGCAACATCGACTTCTCGAACATCTTCTTCACGCTGAAGGGACCGCACTACGCCACGCTGGCGGAGGCGCAGAAGGCCGGCGTGGCGACGGTCAATGTCGGCGTGTTCCTGAACGCGGTGATCCAGTTCCTGATCGTCGGCCTGGTGATCTTCTGGATCGTGAAGCTGCTCACCAGGATGCATGTGCGCGACGACAAGAAGGAAACGCCGGCACCGACGCCGAGCGAGCTGCTGCTGGTCGAGATCCGCGACCTGCTGGCGCGTAGCGAGGGACCGGCGACCGCTCCGGCGGCCGGTCGCATGCCGCCGATCCTGGGCTGAAGCAGCCGCCCCGCGGAACCCGGCGCAGTCGGCCGGCCCCGCGGGGGCGTCGGAGCTTAGCCCTTCATGTCGGCCGGCACCTTGCCGCCATTCTCCTCAAGCTTCTGCACGACCGCCCTGTGCAGCGCGATGTTCTCTTCGGCGCTGCCGTCGGCGCCGACATGGACATCGAGCTCGCTGGCCAGGGTCTTGCGGGCCTGCAGGCTGGAATCGAGGTCGAGCAGCTTGAGCAGGTCGACGATCGAGCTCTGCCAGTTCAGGCCGCCGCCCTTTTGCGCGTCGAGCGCGGTCAGCACCGCGCCGACATCGACGCTTTGCAGCGAGGCCGCCGCAGGAGCCGCGTCGGGCGAGGCGGCCGGTGACGCGGGCGGCGCGTCCGGGGTCGCTGCCGGGGCGGCGGCGGACTCGGCCGGCGTGGCGGCCGCGGCAGCCGGCGCAAAGGCGGAGCTGGCATAGCCGACGATCTTGTCGACGATCGATCCGAAGAAGCTCATGATGACGGTCCCTGGTTGTGCGGTCGCAGTTGAAGCATGTCGTCCGGTGCGCCGTTCTGCGCCAACGCCTGGCCGGAAGGCAACCGCCGGCCGGACTGCGCGCTTGGGCGATGCGGTGCCGCAGCTGTCGACCGGGTGCTGCGGCCAACCCGTCACGGCTGAAGGTGATCATGCGTCCACGAGATCCGGTTCCGGCTTCGGCAACATCATGCTGAGATCGGCGTCCTGCCGCCGCCCGGGCCTGCTGCTGTCGGCCGTGCTGCTGCTGATCAGCGGCTGCGCGCCGGGGCGGTCCGACCGCTCCGAGATCGGCGATACCGGCACCAGCGATCCGGCGAGCCTCGTTGACGGCTACCTGATCGCGCGCGGCATGGCGCTGAGCTACGGGCGCTCCGGCCGGGCGACCGCTCCCGAGATCGCCCAGCTCATCCGCTACGACCGGGCCGCCCTGATCGCGGTGGCGACCGCCCAGCTGGAGCCCGGCGACGCGCGCAGCCATCAGGCCGAGCGCGCCCTGCAGGCGCTGGTCGATTACACCGGCGACAAGGACCTCAATCCGGCACCGCTGCTGCCCGCGACCGCGCCCTGACGCTTCTCCGGCAGACGCTGCGGCCTGACCCGCCGTCGCGTCCGCGCAGCACGCGGGCGCGCGATCGGGCTCAGCCCGGCCTGGCGCGAACCGGAGCCGCCTTCTGCGCGTCCCGGCGCAGCCGCTTCTCGCCCAGCAGCAGCAGGATCGGGGCGGCGATAAAGATCGAGGACGAGGTGCCGACGACGATGCCGAACAGCATCAC
>CAXTZG010000024.1:0-40335 GCA_964248625.1 uncultured Acetobacteraceae bacterium
GTCCCGTATCAGCGTCGGAAGCTGCGGCCGACGATCGCGTGGTAGACCACCAGCACGATGATCGCGCCGACGACGGCGACAAACAGGCTGTAGATGTTCAGCCCGGTGACCGGTGTGGCGCCGAACAGCGTGAACAGGTAGCCGCCGACAAAGGCGCCGACGATGCCGAGAACGATGTCGAGGATCAGCCCGTCGCCGGACTTGTTGACAATCTTGCTGCCAATGAAGCCGGCAATGAGGCCCAGGATGAGCCATGCAATGATCGACATAATCTTGTTCCATCCATCTGGTGTTGGTTGCTTGAGGGACTGCGCTGCGCAGACCCGGCGTTGCGACAACGTTCCGCTCCCGATTCTGTTCCGCGAGACCTGCGGTTCCCCGTCGGCCTGCGCCGACAGGGTCTGCCGCATCACCGGTCGGGACGGAGAACCGGCGGTCCCGAATCAGGTCGTCCTGGTCACGGGGCCGGCTTCGATCCGCTCTCCTCCTGTCCAAGCGCCTCCTTGCGGACCGCGGCGTCGCCGGCATGCAGCACGTCGCTGACGACCTGCCTCGCATCCTGCGCCAGGCTGCCGCTCATCGCGGCATCCACCAGCTCTCCGGGGCTCCTGCCGCCGGTCAGCCCGTGCGACCCGGCACTGTCCTGACCGGTGGCCACCAGCGTGTGGGCGACGCTGCTGCCCTTGTCGACGACGGTCTGGGCGAGATCGCGCGCGGTGTTCCGGGCCTGTCCGGCCATCTTGCCGAGTGCCGCCTCCTCCTGATCCGACTGCGGCAGCAGCGCGCCCAGCAGGGCGCCCGCAGCCAGCCCGATCGCACCGAGCAGCACCGGATTGGCGGTCACCGTCGCAGCGAAGCTGCCGCCGGCCTGTCCGGTCGCGTGGGCGCCCTGCGACAAGGCGCCGCCGGCCTTCTGCGCTGCGTCCCCGATGGTCCTCGTCGCCCCCTGCGCCAGGCCGGCGATGGAGCTGGCCGCTCCGCCCGCCATGTCGCCGAGCCCATGGGCGCCGTCCGTCAGCGCCTGCTGCGAGGCGGCGAGCACGTCGCCGACGCGCTTGCCGAACGCTCCGGCGGTTTCCTGGGCATGCTGCGCCAGGCCGAGCGCCTGGCCGCGCGCGGCGTCGAGACGGGCATCGTAGGCGTGGTCGGCCTCGCCCTGCTGGCGCGCGACGCCGCGTTCGGCCTCGGCGACCCGGGCTGCGGTCGCATCGTGGCCGCCATCGACGAAGACGTGCGCGGGATTGTAGACGCGCACCATGCCGGCATTGGCCGACGACGGCGGCGCCACCGCTGCCGTACCCACGCCCGCACCACCCCGGGACGTCATCAGCCAGGCCAGGCCGATCCCGGTGATGGCGGCCGGCATCGGGTTGCTCCGCACGCTTTCCAGCAGGTTGCGGCCGAAATCGGCGCCCTCGCTGCCGCGGAAATAGCTCATCAGGTCATCGAGCACCTGACCGGGCGACAGCCGGTCCTGCAGCTCGCTCAGGTGGCTGTCGAGGCGCGACCGGGTCTGGTCCAGGCTGCGCTCGATGCTGCGTGGGTTGGAGGTGTTGTCGGACATCAGGTGTGCTCCTTCAGAACGCGCGCATCCTTCTGCAGGCTGGACGCCATCCGGTCGGGGGTGAGGGACTTCAGCGACAGCCGGGCGAGCCCGGAGCGGGCGAACACCGCGCCGATCAGCACGATCAGCAGGCCGACGATCAGCGACGCCGCCCAGGTCGGCAGCACCAGCGCCAGGGCGGCCGCGATTCCCTGCAGGAACACCACGAGACCGGCGAACGCCACCAGCGCTCCGCCGAGCAGGAAGATCGCCGCCATCAGCACGCGCTGCAGCTTCTCGTCGAACTCGGCCCTGGCGAGCCTGATCTCGCCGCGAACCAGGTCCTGGATGTCGGTGGCCAGGCTGGACAGGACGTCGATCAGGCCGGGCGTGCCGGCCGGTCTATTCCCGCTCATGCTGGCCTCCCGACAGGCTGGGGAGATCGGCCTTGGACGCGCCGGCGATCGCGATCCGGCCGACGCGGGACAGGGCGAAACCGGCCGCGAGCGAGGCGCCCGCGAACAGCGCCGGCTGCCGGCGCGCGAGATCCTGCAGGCCGCTCATGAGCCCGTTGAGGTCGTTGGTGCGCAGGGTTGTGGCGAGCACGCTCAGCTCGGCGGCACCGCGCTCAACCAGATGCGCGATCATGTCCTGATGACCCTCGAGCTGCTCGCCCGAGCGATGCACCGCCTTGGCGACATCCTCGAGCCGATCGGCCAGGCTGTCCTTCTGGGCCTGTGCGGTGGCCGTGACCTGCTCGCCGACCGCGCCCGCCAGCGAAGCGCCCTGCTGCTTGGCTTCCTGGGCAAGCTCCTTGGCCTGACCGGCAGCCTGCGTTCCAGCCTCCCGGGCCTGGGCCCCGACCTGCCGGGCGGCGTCGCCGGCAGCCTGGAGGTTGGCCGCGCCCTCCTTGATGGTGTCGGCGGTTCGATTGGTATCGCTCATGCATGCCTCCAATGGTGCTCGGGGCCGCGCCGGCAATCGCCCGCGCGGCCCGACAGCCTCAGCGTCGGGAAAGGATCAGACCCGTCGCGCCCGCTCGGCTGCCACCTCGTCGGCGCTGTAATGCGGCGCCGTCTGCTCGAACTTCTCCCAGCCGCTCGTCTGGTAGTCGGTGCGGCGGGCCGCCACGTCCACGGCTGCCGGCATGCGGCCGGACAGCACGGACTCGATGCTGGCGGCCTGGCTCTCGTCACCGCGAACCGACACCAGCGTGCCACCGCGGCGAACGCCCTCGGAGTAGGTGTGCGCATGATCTTCCGGCACGCCCGCATGGACCAGCGAGCCGAGCAGACCGCCGCCCGCGGCTCCCACGCCGGCGCCGGTGACGGTGGCGATCAGCCAGCCGGCCGCCACCACCGGGCCGACGCCGGGAATGGCCAGCAGGCCGAGGCCGGTCAGCAGGCCGATACCGCCGCCGACCAGCGTGCCGCTGGTGGCGCCGGTGCCGGCGCGCGTCTCGTCCGTCGCATCCAGGGCAGCCGGGGCGGTGCTGTCGGTGCCGACCGCACCGGCCGCATGGCGGTTGTCGGCATTGTTGCCGACGATGCTGATGTCGCTGTGCGGAATGCCTGCCGCCTCCAGCGCCTCGACCGTCTGCCGGGCGTCGTCATAGTTGTCGTAGAGATGAGTGAATGTGCGAATGGCCATGGTGGCCTCCTCGGGGAAGTTGCGTGTCGACGGGATGGGCGGGCGGCGGCTACATCTGGCCGGCGTTGCCCTTGTAATCGAGCCAGACCTGGACGGACGCGCCGTCCTTCATGCCGGTGCCGCGCCAGACGCCGTTGCTGTCCTTGCGCAGGCCCGAGACCTTCTGAAATCCGTGGCTCTCGATGCGGCGGCGCGCCTCGCCCCGGCTGAAGGAGTTGGCCCCGTGCGCCGGCTGCGGCGCGTCGGCGTTGGTGGTCGCCACCGCCTGGTTGTCATTGCCGCTCGCGGCCGCCCGACCAGAGGGCTGCATGTTCGACATCGCGCCCGGGGGAGCGGGCGGCGGTGCTGCCTGGGTCACCGCGGGCGTGGGCGCGGCCGGAGCGGGCGACGCTGCGGTCTGCGCCGATGCGGCACCGCTCACGATGAGCGCAGCGGCTGCCAGGACGGCGGGAATTGATTTCATAGTGGTCTTCCTCATCTCGGCACCCCGGCCCGGCGGCGTCGAAGCGTGCCGTCCGCAGGGTGGCCGTCATACGAAACGATGCGGCCCGGATCGGCGGCGCGTGCCGGCCCGGGCCTGTCTGGTCAGATCTTCGGCGCGCGCGGCGTTGTCGGCGTCGCGGTGCGGTCGGTCGCGACGTTCGTGTCGGCAACCTGCTCGATCTCGACATCCTCGCGACGCACGGTGTCCTTCACCGTCTCGACGCGGTCGGTCGCATCCTTGCGCAGGCCGACTTCCTCGTAGACATGCGCGCTCTTGCCGACGACGGCCTGCTCGGCGGTTTCCGTCATCTCGATGGTGCGGTCGGTGAAGGCGCTGTCGGCGACGGTGCGGCCGTCGGTGACCGGACGACGCTCGACCTTGACGGACTCGCTGTGCAGCGTGACCTGCTCCTCGACCGGAACCTCGACGACGAAGCGCCGGACGCGGGTGGTGCCGCGATTGACCAGGCGCTTGCCGACGACCAGCTCCTCCTCGGAAAGCTGGATGACGCCGCCGTCGGTCTGGGCGGTGGCCGCAGTCGCGACCGGCGCGCGCATCGGAGCGGTCGCCTGCGGCGCCGTCTGCGTCAGACCGTAGGACGAGGCACGCTGATCGAGATCGATCGGGCTGTGCTGCTCCAGGATCTCGCTCACCGACGTCACATACTGCAACGGCGCCTTGACCGTCACCACGGTGGAGCCGCCTTCGATGCTGCGGCCAAACACGGCTGCATCGTGATCCGGCTCGCCGCCGAACAGGCTGGACCAGAAGCCGCGATCCTGCACCGGCATCGCGGTCGTGGTGCTGGCCGTGCCGGCGGTCGAGCTTGCATGCTGGCTGATCGAGTCAGGCGGCACGTTGGCGGCCAGAAGGCTCTTCACCGCAGCCTCGGCATGGGCTGCCGTGTCATAGACTGCAACAATTGTTTCATCAGTCATGTGAAGTACTCCAGGGTTGTTTGGGGATGTTCGGATACGGGCATTGCGGACCGACATCGATGGCTGCGGGGATAAGGCTGGCGTGCGGCGCCTGCGTCCGGACATCGCCTCGACGACATCTGGTTCTGACGGCTGCGGCCATGCGCCGCCGTCGATCGTACATCGGCGGTCGCCGATGCGCGGCCCGGCCCGGCGAAGCCGGGTCCCGGACCGCACTGCGGTGGTGCTATTCCTTCAGGGTGTCGCGAACACTGTCCTTGGCGCCGCCGACGGTGTTCTGCACCTTGCCCGCAGTCTTCTCTGTGGTGCCCTCGGCCTGCACCTTGGTATCGCCGGTAACTTTGCCGATGGCTTCCTTCACCGAGCCCGTCGCCTGCTTGGCGGCGCCGGCGATGCGATCCTTGTCCATAAGCGTGTTCTCCCACGTGCTAGGTCATGATTGCCTGGCTGCGAGACAAACCACGAATCCGCCAATAAGTTGCCAGACCGGTCCCTGCGAAACACGGAGCGACTGGTACAACGGCACTAGCTGAACTTACGCCGGAAGACCAGTCGCGGTCAGGCGCGACGCGGTGCCGCAGGCCGCACTGCTGCTCCCGTCACGCCCCGCTCGCGCGCCCAGATGATCAGCTTGGCGCGGCTGTCGACGCCGGTCTTGCGGTAAAGGCTGGCGATGTGGTTGCGGATCGTGTTCCGGGAAATGCCGAGGGCGTCCGCGATGGCCAGATCGTTCTGGCCCTGACACACCAGATCGAGGATCTCGCGGGCGCGCGGCGGCAGGTCCGCCACCGATGCCATGTCGGGCGAGCCGATCTCAGGCTGCCGCCGCGCCAGCTTGTCGAGCACCGCCTCGGTGAACCAGCCGGTATCCTTCATCACCGCGGCGATCGCGTCCGCGACCTCGATCTTGGAGCGTTGCCGGTCGACGATGTTCTGCGCCACCAGCAGCACGCAGCTCTGGCCGCGTATCTCGACCAGCTCGGCTGCGACCAGGCAGTCGAGCGGCTCGCCCGCCTTGGTCGCGACCGTCAGGGGCAGGTTGGCCACCCGCCCGTCCCGTCGCAGCAGCCGCTCGAGGGCCCCGGTCGCGTCGGCGTCGCGCCAAAGCGGCAGGGCCTGCGCGCTGCAGCCGACGATCTCGTCTGCCGCATAGCCGGTCTCGCGCGCGAAGGCGTCGTTGGCCAGCAGGAAGCACCAGTCCTTCCAGACGAGGATCGCCGTCGGCACCGGCGCCATGCGGAACGCCAGCTCGAAGCGCTCCTCGCTGCGGCGAAGCGCCTTTTCCGCCTGACGGCGTCCCTCGAGATCGGCGAAGGTGAACAGCATGCAGCGGACGTCGCCGACCTCGATCGGCTGGCCCGCCACGATCACGCAGCGCTCGCCGCCCTGCGGCAGCTGCATCGTGGCCTCCATCTGCGGGATCGTCCGGCCCTGCTGCAGCCGCTCGATGGCGAGCTCCCGTCGCGCGGCCCCCTCCAGGATGTCCACCTCGTAGATCGACCGGCCGACCACCTCCTCCCGCCGGCAGCCGGTCATGTCGAGGAAGCCCTGATTGACCCGGATGTGGCGCAGGTCGCGAAGCCTCAGGATCAGCGCCGGCGCGGGATTGGCGTTGAAGGCCTGCTCGAAGCGCTCCTCGGCGTTGTAGCGCTCGGTCTCGTCGTCGAGGATCAGCACCAGCAGGTCCGGAACGCCGTCATCGTCGGTGAGCACCATGCTGCGGATGCGGTGCGTCCACCGGGTGTCCCGCTCGCCCGCCGGCGCCACATCCACCACCGCCTCCTCGAAGGTCTCGCCCGCCGTCAGCCGCTCGATCGGCGTTTGGCCGGGGCCGGCGCCGCTGGCGTCGCGATAGCGGAGCTCGAAACGCTGGCGGTAGTCCGACACGGTGGCGCCGAGCTCGGCGACGCTGCGGACACCGTGCATCTGCAGCGCCGTCGCATTGGCCCAGATGATGGTCTGGTCGGTCTCGATCAGGATCACGCCGTCGCTGACGCCCGCGACGATCTGCTGCAGGTAGCGGTAGCGGGCGTTCTGGCTCGGGAAGCTTCCGGACATGAGCGGCCTTGCAGCGGACCCATGTTGAACGGCGGCCCGCCGGTCCGGTTCGCCCGGCGTGCGTCCGGGTGCAGGCCGCACGTCGCGATCAGTGCCGCCAGTCGATCCCCGCGCGCAGCGATGCCGGGCTGACCACGGCCGTCGCGGTGCGCGCCTGCGGCTCGTAGCGCCACGCCGCCGGATCGCGCGGCGCATCGACGTCGTGCAGGATCACCGCCACCTCGGTCCACCAGCCCGGATACGCGCCCTCGGTGGCGGCCTCCCGGATCAGCAGCCCGGTTGCGGTCGGCTCGCAGCGGTAGCTGCAGCGCAGGAACCGGCCGGCGCGATAGTCGAAGCTCACCCCGTCATCGAGGTAAAGCGAGCCCGCGCAGTCCGGCCCCGGATACACATGCAGCTCCAGCGGCCCCTGCGGCAGCTCGGCCGTGCTCTGGATCACGGCCTGGCCCGGGATGATCGACCCGGCCCGGACATACACCGCCGGGCCGCCGTCGAACGGCGTCGCCTGCAGCAGCCGCAGGCCGCTGCCCCCGTCGCCGCCGGGCAGCGCGCGCCCTTCCACGCTGATCGCCGCATCCCGCGCGCCGGCCACCCGGCGGCCGGTGCGGTGGTCGTACCAGCCGCCCGGCGGCAGCAGCACCGGACAGGGCGCCGGCGACTCCCCGTGCGGCGGCGGCGCCACCATCAGGCCGGACCCCCACATGAACTGCGAGGGTGCCGCATGATCGAGCGGCCAGGCGCCGCCGGCCTCGGGGAACTCGAGGAACAGCGGCCGCATCATCGGGACGCCCGTGCGCGACGCCTCCTCCGCCAGCGTGTAGGAGTAGGGCAGCAGCCGGTAGCGCGCCTCGATCGCCTCCCGGCGTCGCGCCTCGTGCTCGGCGCCGTGCACCCAAGGCTCCTGCGGCGGCGTGTGCTTGTCGGTGTGGTCGCGGCTGATCGGGTTGAACATGCCGAGCTGCAGCCACCGCGTCAGCAGCTCGGCTGACGGCGTGCCGGCAAAGCCGCCGAGATCGACGCCGCAGAACGGCATTCCCGACAGGCCCAGGCTCAGCAGCATCGGCGTGCTCAGCCGCAGGTGGTTCCAGCTCGAGGAATTGTCCCCGGTCCAGGTGACGGCGTAGCGCTGCGTGCCGGCAAAGGCGGCGCGCGTCATCACGAAGGGCCGCTCGTTCGGCCGCAGCGCCAGCAGCCCCTCCTGCGTGGCGCGCGCGTTGAGCAGCCCGTAGACGTTGTGGATCTCGGCCTGGCTCGCGGTCCGCGGCGCAAAGCCCGGCTCGTCGATCCGGCTCTGCACCGCGGGCGGGATCGTCCGCGTCGGCGTGTCGAACACCGACGGCTCGTTCATGTCGTCCCAGAACCCGGCCGCGCCCGCCTCGCAGAAGGCGCGATACAGCCCGCCCCACCAGCGCCTGGTTCCGGCGCGGGTGAAGTCGGGAAACGCCGACGGTCCCGGCCAGACCGGGCCGACATAGACGCTGCCGTCCGGATTGCGCAGGAAATGGTCGCCGCCGCTGCCGGTGTCGTAGGGCGCGTAGTCGGCACCCGGCACCACCGGCACATGCATGTCGGCGATCAGCACCGTCCGGAAGGCCTGGCACCGGAGCTCGGCCAGCAGTCCGGGCAGGTCGGGAAACGTCGCGGCATCGACGGTGAACGGCCGGTTGCGGTCCTGGTAGTCGATGTCGAGCCACAGCACGTCGGCGGGGATGCGCTTCTCGCGGAACTGCCGCGCGACCTCGCGGACCTCGCCGGCGCTCATGTAGCTGTAGCGCGACTGCTGGAAGCCGAACGCCCAGACCGGCGGCAGCGGCGGCAGCCCGGTCAGCCAGGCATAGCGGCGCAGCACGTCCTTCGGCGACGGTCCGTTCAGCACGTAGCAGTCGAGCGATCCGCCGGCCGAGCCGATGCGAAGCTCGTGCTCGCAGGTCTTGCCGACGTCGAAGCTGGTGCGCCAGCTGCTGTCCAGCAGCAGCCCGTGCGCCGCACCATGCCGGACCCCGATGACGAACGGGATCGCCTTGTAGAGCGGGTCGCTGCCCTCCTCGAAGCCATAGGCGTCGGTGTTCCAGAGGGTGAAGCTGCCGCCGCGCCGGTCGATCGGACCGGCACGGTCGCCCAGGCCGAACACGTGCTCCTCCGGCGTCAGCCGTCTGCGCAGCATGAAGCCCCGCTCGCCGAACTCCGGACCGCAGCCGGCGGCGTCGGCCGCGACGAGCCGCCCCTGCCTGTCGGTGATCGTCACCGCGCCGCTGCGTCGGTCGACCCGCACATGCAGCGAGGCGGTGTCGAAGCCGACCGCTGCGCCGTCCCGCACCGGCGTCACCGCGGCCCGTGCCGCGCGCGCGTCCGGCAGCACCGACCAGGACGCGTCTTCCGGCAGCACCGCGCCGCCCGCCGCGCGCACGCGGATCACGTCGTCGTCGAGCGCCGTCACCCGCATCACGCCGCGCCGCAGCCGGAGCGTCAGCCCGTCGCGGTCGATGCTGCAGGCGGTTCTGCGCGCCCGGCTCAGCCGCACCGCCGCGGCAGCCGCCAGCAGCGGCAGCGCGCCACGCAGCGCCAGCCGCTCGAGCATCGGAAACCGCGTCATCGCCGCACCAGCCGTTTCGCGCGCCGCCGGTCAGGCATCCGGCTGCAGACGCAGATGCTGCAGCATCAGCACGGTCTTGGCATCGACGATCTGTCCCGTGGCGATCATCGCCCACGCCTGCTGCAGCGGAACCTCCAGCACGCGGATCTGCTCGCCCTCCTCCTCGAGCCCGCCGCCGGTGGCGATGCGGTCTGCCGGCGCATAGTCGGCCGTGAACAGATGCAGCTTCTCGGCCGAGGCGCCCGGGCTCATGTAGAGCGCCAGCACCTGGCGCAGCCCGCGCAGGCGGTAGCCCAGCTCCTGCTCCGCCTCCTTGGCGATCGCTTCGGCCGGCGCGTCGGTGCCGTCGATCATGCCGGCACAGAGCTCGACCAGCGACGGCGCATCGCCGTTGACCACCGCGGCGATGCGAAGCTGGCGCACCAGCAGCACCGTCTGGCGCGCGCGGTCGACCGGCAGCACCGCCACGCCCGGACCGTTGTGATAGACCTCGCGGTCAAGCGCGTCGTCGATGCCGTCCTGGCGGAACGTGACCTTTTCCAGCCTGAACCAGCCGTCGGACAGCGTTTCGCGCGCCTCGATCCGGACGCCGCCCGTTGCCTGCTGACCCATGACGTCCCCCGACCGACCCTGCCGCGCGCGTCCCTGACCGGGACACTGCCGCAACGCCGTGCCACCGCCGCAAGATGCGCCCGGCCGCGCAAACCACGCCGCGCGGCCGCTCAGCCCGTTTGCAGGAACTGCAGCCGGGCCAGCCGCGCATACAGGCCGCTTTCCCGCATCAGCGCGTCGTGCGCGCCGGTCGCGACGATGCGGCCGGCCTCGATCACCACGATCCGGTCCGCCTTGCGCACGGTCGCCAGGCGGTGCGCCACGATCAGGGTGGTGCGGCCGCGCGACAGGGTCGCCAGCGCGTCCTGCACCGCGCGCTCGGACTCCGCGTCGAGCGCGCTGGTCGCCTCGTCCAGCAGCAGCACCGCCGGATCGCGCAGGATCGCGCGCGCGATCGCCACCCGCTGCCGCTGGCCGCCCGACAGCCGGACTCCCTTCTCGCCCAGAAAGGTGTCGTAGCCGTCCGGCAGCTGCTCCAGGAAGTCGGCATGGGCGGCGCGGCCGGCGGCGCGAACCTCTTCGTCGGTGGCGTCCGGCCGGCCGTAGCGGATGTTCTCGAGTGCGCTGGTGCTGAAGATCGCCGGGTCCTGCGCCACGATGCCGATGCGGCTGCGCAGCTCCTCCGGCGCCAGCTGCGCCACGTCCAGCCCGTCCAGGCGCACGACGCCGCGCTCGGGATCGTAGAAGCGCAGCAGCAGCTGCAGCACGGTGGTCTTGCCGGCACCCGACGGGCCCACCAGCGCCACCGTCTCGCCCGGCGCCACCTCGAGCGAGAAGCCGTGCAGGGCCGCATGATCCGGGCGGGCGGGGTAGTGGAAGGTCACGTCGTCGAACGTCACCCGGCCGGCCGAGCGCGCGGGCAGCCGGACCGGACGCGCCGGGGCTGCGATCGACGGACGCTCGTCGAGCAGCTCGCGCAGCCGTTCGGCGGCGCCGCCGGCGCGCTGCATCTCGCCCCAGAGCTCGCTCATCTGGCCGCCCGAGCTGGCCAGCAGCACGGCGTAGAACACGAAAGCCGACAGGTCGCCGCCGCTGAGCCGGCCCGCGACCACGTCGCGTCCGCCGATCCATAGGCTGAACACGATGGCGCCGAAGCCGAGCAGGATCACCACGAAGATCAGCATCGCCCGCGTGCGGATCCGCAGCACGGCGGCAGCCACCGACCGCTCGATCCCGGCCGCGAAGCGGGCCCGGTCGATCGCCTCGTGGGTGAAGGCCTGCACGGTGCGGAGCGCGCCGATGGTCTCTTCCGCATAGGCGCCGAGGTCGGCGATGCGATCCTGGGCCTGGCGGGACAGGCGGCGCTCGCGCCTGCCGAACAGCACCAGCGGCATCACCACCAGCGGCGCGACCAGCAGCACCACGCCGGCGAGCTTCGGGCTGGTGACCAGCAGCATCGCCAGCGAGCCCGCCAGCAGGATGGCGCTGCGCAGCCACTGCGAGATCGCGGTGCCGATCAGCGACTGCAGCACCGCGATGTCGGCGGTCAGCCGGGTCAGGATGTCGCCGGTCCGCGCAGTCTCGAAGAAGGCGGGCGACAGCGAGACGACACGGCCGAACAGGTCGCGGCGCAGGTCGGCGGCAACCCGCTCGCCCAGCCAGGAGACCAGGGTGAAGCGCAGCACGGTCGCCACCGCCAGTGCCGCCACCACCACGAACATGGCGATGGCGGCGTGGTCGAGACGCGCCATGCTGCCGCTGGCGAAGCCGCGATCGATCAGCCGCCGCACGCCCTGCCCCAGCGCCAGCAGCAGCCCGGCCGCCACCAGCAGCGACAGCGACGCGCCCAGCACCCGCCCGGCATAGGGGCGCAGGTAGGGCAGCAGCAGGGCCAGGGAGCCGAGAGGCGCTCCAGGCACGGTCGGCTGGGCCGGACGTGGCAGGCTGCTCACGCCGGGTCCCCGGAGCTTGCCGCCGGCCGGGCCGCCGGCTAGAGGCCGATCTCGAGCTGGGCGGTATCGAAGTAGCTGCGGAAGGCGGCGATGCCGGCCTGGCCGAACTCGAGCACGGTGACGCCGCCATAGCGGATCGCCTTGCCGCGGATCGTCCCCTCGCTCACCCATTCCAGCAGCGCCACGTCGCCCTGCTCGACGATGTTCTTGAACTCCGACGAGATCGTCTCGAAGCTGGCCCGGTAGCGTGTCCAGAAGGCATGCGCGCCGGCCTTGCCTTCCGCGTCGTGCTTGACCATCGGGTTGGACAGGTCGGCATCGTCGGCGAACAGCGCGGCGATCGGCTGCGCGTCGCTGGTGGTCTCGAGCTGCCTGAGCGCGTCGATGAAGTGCTGGGTCCGCTGTTCCATGACCTGCTCCTGTTGGGTCGCGCGGATGGCAAACGCGGCGGCGTCGCCTTCCCGGCAGCCACGTTAAGTTCCGCCATCCGATGCCGGTTCCGCGCCCTCGCGTCGCGGGTCGGGCCGTCCCGGGCGGGACGGCGATCGTCCGGTGATGGGATCGGGGCGGCCGGGAGTACAACGGGCTGGCACTGGCGATCGGCCAGCGCAGGAGGCGTCGATGCGCACTTAACGGCCGGCCCGCATCGTGCGAGCCTGTCCGCAACGGAGATCAGAACGATGACAGCACGCGTGTCAGCCCGCGGCCTCGCCGTTTCCGTCGCGGCGCTGGCCGTCGCGAGCCTGCATCCTTCGCAAAGCCAGCCCTCCGCCGGCACCGACCGCGGCATCCTGACCGGGCAGGCAGCCTATGGCGACTGGCGGCAGGACAGCCCGGGCCAGCGCCGCCGCCTCACCCCAGCCGACATGCCGGCTCCGTTCGCGAGCCGGTCTGCCAGCAACACGCCGTCGCTGGCCGATCCCCCGGCCGGCGCCCTGCCCAGGGTGCCGCCGGGCTACGCCGTGCAGCGCTTCGCGGCCGGGCTGGAGGGTCCGCGCCTCGTGCGGGTCGCCCCGAACGGCGACATCTTCGTTGCCGAAACCGCTGCGGGCCGCATCCGCGTGCTGCGCGCGACCGATGGCGCCTGGCATCCCGATCAGGAGCAGGTCTTCGCAGACGGCCTCGACGCGCCCTTCGGCATCGCGTTCTATCCCGCAGGCCCGAGCCCGCAATGGGTCTATGTGGCGACCATCAACTCAGTGGTCCGCTTCGCCTACCATCCGGGCGACCTCAAGGCGTCGGGCCGGCCGGAAACCGTCGTCGGGCGGCTCGCCGGGACCACCAGCGACCACACGACCCGCGACATCCAGTTCAGCCGAGACGGCAGGCGGATGTTCGTGTCGGTGGGATCGGGATCCAACGCGGCGCAGTCCCTGGCGCGACGCGATCCCGGCCAGATCCGCCAGTGGGAAGCGCACACGCTCCGCGGCGCCGCCTGGGACGAGGAGGCGGACCGCGCGAACGTCCTGGTGTTCGACCCGGACGGCAGCAACCGGCACGTCTTCGCCGACGGCATCCGCAACTGCGTCGGCCTGGCGGTTCATCCAAGGACCGGCGATCTCTGGTGCTCGACCAACGAGCGCGACGGGCTCGGCGACAATCTGGTCCCGGACTACGTGACCCGGGTTCGCGAGGGCGCCTTCTATGGCTGGCCGTGGTACTATATCGGCGCCAACGAGGACCCGAGGCACAAGGGCGAGCGGCCCGACCTCGCCGTCCAGGTGACGGTTCCGGACGTGCTGCTGCAGCCGCATTCCGCCCCGCTGCAGATGACGTTCTACGACCCGCCCGCCGGAGGCGTCGCCGCATTCCCGGCCGACGTCAGGGGCGATGCCTTCGCGGCCCTGCACGGCTCGTGGAACCGTGCTGCGCGCACCGGCTACAAGGTCGTGCGGCTGCAGCTCCATGACGGTGTCCCGACCGGCATCTACCAGGACTTCATGACCGGCTTCGTGATCGACCAGGACAGCGTCTGGGGCCGGCCGGTGGGCGTCGCGGTCGCGCATGACGGCGCGCTGCTGGTCACCGAGGACGGCAACGGCACCCTGTGGCGGATCGCCTATGCCGGCGGCGGTGGCAGACCGACCGGCAACTGACCGCTCGTCGCCTCCCCCGCGCCGGACGCCATGCCTGCGGCGCGAGCCGTGCTGTGCCTTGCCGTGCGAGCATGGTCGGGAAGCGGCCATCGAAACCGGCAGCCCGGGCGGCTCGGCCCGGTCCAGCGAACCCCGAAAGCGTTCCCGAAAGCGTTGATGAACTTCGTCACCGATCTCGCCGACCTCGCCGTCGTCCTGCCGCTGGCGATGCTGATCGCCGCGACGTGCCTTGCCGCCGGGTGGCGACGTGGCGCATTGGCCTGGTGCATCGTCTTTCCGGGCCTGTGCCTGGTCATGCTGGTGCTGAAGATCCTGACCTTCTCCCACGGTCACCTCCTGGCGCGGATCGGGCTGCACAGCCCGAGCGGTCACACTGCGGTCGCGATCCTGGCCTATGGCGGCCTGTTCGCCCTGTCGACGGGCCTGCGACCGGGAGCCGTGTTCCTGATCGGCATCCTCGTCGGCGCGGCCATCGGCACGACGCGGGTTGCCCTGGGATACCATACGGTCACTGACATCGTGGTCGGCGCGGTCGTCGGGCTGTGCGGGCTTCGCGTGCTGACCGGACTGGCCAGCGCCTGCCCGCCATCCGCACGCAGCACCCCGCGCCTGCTGCTGCTGCTCGTCGCAGTGGCCGGCTACGCGACGCTCGGGGTGCACCTGCCGGCCGAAGGCTATATCCGCCGGCTAGCGCTTCCCTGACCCGCTCCGGGACGCCTGGCTAGACGTCGAACACGACGCCCTGCGCCAGCGGCAGCGACGCGCCGTAGTTCACCGTGTTGGTGGCGCGACGCATGTAGGCGCGCCAGCTGTCGGAGCCGGATTCGCGGCCGCCGCCGGTCTCCTTTTCGCCGCCGAACGCGCCGCCGATCTCGGCGCCGGACGGCCCGATATTGACGTTGGCGATGCCGCAGTCGGAGCCCTCGACCGAAACGAAGCGCTCGGCCTCGCGCAGGTCGAGCGTGAAGATCGAGGAGGACAGCCCGGCCGCGACGTCGTTCTGCGCCGCGATCGCCTCCTCGAGCCGGACATACCGGATCACGTAGAGGATCGGCGCAAAGGTCTCGCGCCGGACCACGTCGATCTGGCGGCCGAGCTCGACAAGGGCCGGGCGCACATAGAACGCGCCGTCGCCGTCGCCGCCGACGGCGACGCGCTCGCCGCCGGTCACGATCCCGCCCGCCGCCCGCGCCTCGTCGAGGGCCGCCTGCATCGCCTCGAACGCGGCCCGGTCGATCAGCGGCCCGATCAGCACGCCGGGCTCGCGCGGATCGCCGACGCGCACCGAGCCGTAGGCGGATTTCAGCCGGGCCACGAACGCCTCGTAGACGCCGTCCTGCACGAACAGGCGGCGCAGCGTGGTGCAGCGCTGCCCTGCGGTGCCCATGGCGGCAAAGGCGACACCGCGCAGCGCCAGGTCGAGGTCGGCGGCGGCCGAGACGATCGCCGCGTTGTTGCCGCCGAGCTCCAGGATCTGGCGCGCGAACCGGACCGCGAGCCGCGGCGCCACCGCGCGTCCCATCGCCGTCGAGCCGGTGGCCGACACCAGCGCCACCTTCGGATGCTCGACCAGCGCCTGGCCGGCGTCGCGCCCGCCGATCAGCAGCGTCGCCAGCTCCGCGGGCGCCTCGGTGCCGAACCGAGCCATCGCGCGGCGCATCAGCGCATGCACGGCGAGTGCGGTCAGCGGCGTCTTCTCCGACGGCTTCCACACCACGCTGTTGCCGCACACCAGCGCCAGCGCGGCGTTCCAGGCCCAGACCGCCACGGGGAAGTTGAAGGCGGAGATGATGCCGACGACGCCAAGCGGATGCCACGTCTCCATCATGCGGTGCGCGGGTCGCTCGGTGGCGATGGTCAGGCCGTAGAGCTGGCGCGACAGCCCGACGGCGAAGTCGCAGATGTCGATCATCTCCTGCACCTCGCCCAGGCCTTCCGACGCGATCTTGCCGGCTTCCAGCGTCACCAGCCGGCCGAGATCATCCTTGGCCGCCCGCAGCTCCTCGCCCAGCAGCCGCACCAGCTCGCCGCGTCGCGGCGCCGGCACCAGGCGCCAGACCAGGAAAGCCGCGTGCGCGCCCTCGATCGCGCGGTCCGCGGCCGCGAGGTCGGTCTGCTGCAGGCAGGCGGTCTGCTCCCCGGTGAGTGGCGAGCGGGCGACCAGGCTGCCGCCCGAAAGCGCCGCGCGGTCGATGCCGAGGCGGTCCAGGATGCCGGCGGCCTCGAGGGCCACGGAACCGGCTGCGGCGGCGGACTGGTCGTGCGGCGTCATGCGGTTCGGGCCTCGTGCTGTGTGGAACGGATCAGGCGGCGGCGCGCGCGGCCGGCGGGCCCGCGACCGCGCCGTCATAGGTCCGGCCGAACCGGTTGGCGAGAAACGCCGGCAGCGCGATCTGCTCCTGGCGGACGAAGCCGGCCGCCGGCAGCTGGCCGTCCGCCAGCATGTCGAGCACGGCGCAGATGCCGGACGCGGTGGTGATCTGGATGGCGCTCCGGTCCACGCCGCCGATCCGCGCGCCACGGATGTGGTTGGCGTAGCTTTCCTGCATCAGCCGGCCGTCCTGGCGCCCGGTGACCGTGACGAACACGATCACCACATCCTGCAGGGTCATCGGGATCGCGCTCTCCAGGATGTCCTTGAGCAGCGGGCGGCGGTCGCGCAGGCCCAGATCGTGCAGCAGCGTGCGCATGATCGCCGCGTGGCCCGGATAGCGGATGGTGCGGTAGTTCAGGTTGCGCACCCGGCCTGCCAGCGTCTCGCACAGCGAGCCGAGGCCGCCCGAGGTGTTGAACGCCTCGTAGGCGATGCCGTCGAGGGCAAAGCTCTCGAGCTCCTCCAGCGGCATGGTCTGCTGCAGGCGGCCGTCGACGATGGCCTCGCACGGCTCGCAATACTCGTTGATGACGCCCTCGGTGCTCCAGGTCAGGTTGTAGCCGAGCGCGTTGGACGGGAACTGCGGCAGCGCGCCCACCCGCATGCGCACGTCGCCCAGGCTGTCGAAGCGGGCGGCGAGGTCGTGCGCCACGATGGTGATGAAGCCCGGCGCCAGGCCGCATTGCGGCACAAAGGCGGTGGGCGACCCGTCCGCCAGAGCGCGCACCGCGCGCGTGCCGGCCACGTCCTCGGTCAAATCGAGATAATGCGCGCCCGCCAGCTTTGCCGCGGTGGCGATCCGGGTGACCAGCTGGAACGGGCTGGCATTGAGCACGGCGAACATGCCGCCAAGCGCCGCCGCCACCGCGCCGGCATCGGCGATGTCGACCTGCCGGCGCTCCACCGGCCGGCTGGTGTCCAGCCGCGCCAGCTGCGCCTCGTCGTGATCCAGCACGGTCACCGCGTAGCTGCCGCAGGCGGCGAGCAGCTCGGCGATCATCGTCCCGATCTTGCCCGCGCCGATGATGGCCACCTTCTGCATGAACCCGATCCCTGTCCGCGATGCCGCCTCATTCTGCCGCTGCACCGTCCGGGCGCCAGCCGCCGATCGGCGGCCGCAGGCGCAAGAGCTCGTCGAAACGCCGAAAGCGACTGCGAATCGTCGGTCCTGTACTCAGAGCCGGCGCAAGATTGACGATTTCATAACGCAAAACTCGCCTTGCGGTGCGTTCCCGCCCATCCTGGGCCGCCGCCTCACCGGAATCACCGTGCAAGCTCCTCTCGACACCCTCCGTCCGCCGTCTGACCACCCTTTCCTGCAGGACGGGGACTGCGGCGGCCGGCTGCGGACCATGGACTGGTCGCGGTCGCCGCTCGGGCTGCCTGAGCACTGGTGCCCGAGCCTGAAGACGGCGGTCGGTCTGCTGCTGCCGTCCAGCACGCAGATCGCCCTGTTCTGGGGGCCGGATCTGGTCGCGCTCTACAACGACGCCTACAGCCGGGTGATCGGCAGCAACCATCCGGCTGCCCTCGGGCAGCCGGCCAGGATCGGCTGGGCGTCGGTCTGGTCGTCGCTCGAGCCGCTGCTGCGCGGCGTGCAGCGGACCGGGCTGCCCTTCGACAGCCAGGCCATGCTGTTCCGGCAGAACCGTCACGGCGTCGACGAGGACACCTATTTCGACGTGTCCTACAGCCCGGTCCGCAGCTCGGGCGGCATCATCGAGGGCATATTCTGCATCGTCGCGGACCAGACGCGGCGCATCATCGACAAGCGCCGGCTGAACACGCTGCGCATGCTGGCCATGCGGCCGCGGATCGAGACCGCCGACCAGGCGGCGCGCAGCTTCACGGCCGGAATTGCCGAGCAGGATCCGGCCGACGCGCCGTATGCGGTGGTCTATCTGCGCGGGCGCGACGGCATCCTGGCGGTGGCCGCGTCGCAGGGCGGCGTTCCGGAGCCGGCACTGCTGCAGCTGCCGTCCGACGTGGAGCCCCATCAGGATCCGAGGCTCGCGGCCCTGGCCCGGGTGATGCGGCTCGGCGTCATCGAGTGCATCTCCGGCCACCCCTTCGTCATCGACCCGCCGCCGGAGGCGGACGGCCGCCAGGTGCTGCTGCCGCTGCATGCCGGCAGCGACGTGGCGGGCGTGCTGGTGATCGCCAGGAGCCGGCATCTGCAGCCGGCGACGGACTACCGGAGCTTCTGCACGCTGCTGGCGGCCCAGCTGTCGGCCTCGCTGTCGACCGCGCGCGTGGTGGCCGACGTGCGGCATCGGTCACGCGCGCTGGAACAGCAGGTGGCGGCGGCGCTGGCCGAGCGGGAGATCGCGGAAGCGCGGCTGCGGCAGTCGCAGAAGATGGAGGCCATCGGCAAGCTCACCGGCGGCGTCGCGCACGACTTCAACAACCTGCTGCAGGTGGTCGGCGGCAACCTGCACCTGCTGAGCCGGGACGTGGCGGGCAACCCGCGCGCCGAGCGCCGGGTCGCCAACGCGCTCGCCGGCGTCGAACGCGGCGCGAAGCTCTCGGCGCACCTGCTGGCCTTCAGCCGGCGCCAGCCGCTGGAACCAAAGGTGGTGCGGATCGGCGAACTGATCGCCGATCTCGAGGACATGCTGCGTCGCTCGCTCGGCGAAGGCATCCACATCGAGGTCACGGCCGGCGCCGGTCTGTGGAACGCGCTGATCGACCCGGCGCAGATGGAGAACGCGCTGCTCAACCTCGCCATCAACGCGCGCGACGCGATGGACGGCCAGGGCCTGCTGACGATCCAGGCCGGCAACGCGGTGCTCGACGAGGTCTATGCGCGCGCGCACCGCGAGGTGGCGCCGGGCTCGTATGTCGTGGTGGCGGTCACCGATACCGGCACCGGCATGACGCCCGAGATCATGGAGCAGGTGTTCGAGCCGTTCTTCTCGACCAAGCCTGAGGGCAAGGGCACCGGGCTCGGGCTGTCGATGGTGTACGGCTTCGTCAGGCAGTCCGGCGGCCATGTCGGGATCGACAGCGAGCCTGGACGCGGCACCACCGTGCGCCTGTACCTGCCGCGCACGCTGCAGGCCGAGGAGCTGGTGGACGAGATCGATGTCGGGTCCGCGCAGGGCGGCAGCGAGACCATCCTGGTCGCCGAGGATAATGACGGCGTGCGCGACACCGTGGTCTCGATGCTGGCCGACCTGGGCTACCACGTGCTCAAGGCCCGGGACGCCGCCAGCGCGCTGACGATGCTCGAGAGCGGGATACGGGTCGATCTGCTGTTCACCGACGTGGTGATGCCGGGTCCGATGCGGGGCCCGGAGCTGGCGCGTGCCGTGCGCAAGCGCATCCCCGACATCGCGGTGCTGTTCACCTCGGGCTACACCGACGAGAGCCTGGCGCAGGGTGGCTGGCTCGACGTGGGGGCCGGCCTGCTGGCCAAGCCCTATACCAGCGACGCGCTGGCCCGCAAGCTGCGTCAGGTGCTGTCCATGCGCAGCGCCAGGGCCCGCGCGCGCGCCGGCACCACCTCGACCTCAGCCGGCGTCGGCGCCAGCCCGCCCCGCCCGTTGCGGCTGCTTCTGGTCGAGGACGACGCGATGATCCGCGACCGCAGCTCCGCGTTGCTGACCATGCACGGCCATGCCGTGGTCCAGCCGGGCGATGCGCAAGCAGCGCTCGGCGCGCTGGCGCTGCAGGATTTCGACGTGCTGATCACCGATGTCGGCCTGCCCGGGGTGAACGGGATCGAACTGGCCCGGCGGGCGCTGCATCGCCATCCGGGCCTGGGCGTGGTCTTCGCCACCGGCGCCGACACCGACGGCGCGGCGACCGGGGCGCTCAAGCATGCGGTGCTGCTGCCCAAGCCCTATGACGAGGCCGCCTTGCTTGCCGCGGTGGCGACGGCGGCGCGGACGCGGTCCTGATCTCCGCCGCCGGCCCCGGTACGTGGTCGCCCGGACGTCACCCCGGCGGATGCGCAGCCGCCATGCAGCGCCGACAGCGAACAAGCGGCCGCCTTGCGCGTTCGGTCGAGCGACAAGGGAGAGACAAGATGAGCAAGGGCACGACCTGGTATGTGGTGGCGGACGGCGGCAAGGCCCGCATCCTGACCGCCGGCGACGGTGGCGCGCTGCGGACGCTGCAGCATTTCGACAATAGCGGCCACGGCGACACCGACGTGGATGCGAGCGCTGGCACCAGCCAGCTCAAGGCGCCGAAATCCGATCCGCACGATCAGGCGAAGACGCACTTCGCCAAGCAGGTCGCCACCCGGCTGAACGAGGCGGTGCGGACCGGCAAGACCGACGAGATCGTCCTGGCAGCACCGGCGCATGTGCTGCACGACATCCGCGAGGCGCTCGACAAGGCGGCGACGGCCAAGCTCGGCAAGTCGCTGAGCAAGGACCTCACCAACACTCCCGAACACGATCTCGCGGCGCATTTCGACTGAGCCCGCAGCGGGCGGCGGGCGGCAGGTCCGCTGCCCCGTCGAACCATGATGGGCCCGATCCGTTGCGATCCCGCCTCGGCCTCGCTGCCGGTCGATCCATCGGGAGACTCCGCATTGCGTTCCTCGTCCGTGACAGCCGCGCATAAACTCGCGCTGCATCGTCTGCTGCTCGCCCTGCCGCTTCTCGCCGCCGCCTGCGGCCAGGCAGGGGCTCCCACCAAGGTCGACATCCAGCAGGTGATCCAGAGCCGGATGCAGGCGGCGAACCGCCAGACATCGGACAACACGCTCGGCCTGTTCAGCGGGCCCTACGACGTGAACGACTTCAGCGTCACCGCCGCCGACTGCACGGCCAAGGATAACGGCGTCTATGGCTGCGCCGTCACCGCGGTGACAAAGAAGGGCACCAACACCGCGCAGCTGCAGTTCAAGAAGGTCAATGGCGGCTGGACTCTGGTCCAGCCCTGAACGGCGGCAGCGGCAGCGGCAGCGTCAGGCCGCGTCCGGCTGCTCCGGCCAGCGCACCGGCTGCCCGTCCCACTCGCGCACATGATCGCCGAGCCGCGGCCGCCGTGCCGGCGTGGCCGGCTGCGCCGGCGTTCCCACGAACAGGAAGCCGGCCAGCGTGTCCGGCGCGGTGAAGCCGAGCGCTGCCTGCACCTGCCGGTCGTAGCTGTTGGCGCCCGTCACCCAGATCGCGCCGAAGCCTTCGCCATGCAGCGCGTTCAGCAGGTTCATCGTCGCCGCCGCCACCGACATCAGCTGCTCGACCTCCGGGATCTTGTGGGCCGGCCGCACATGCGCGCCCAGCGCGATGATCAGCGGCGCGCGCAGGAACTTGGCCTTCTGCTTGTCGATCAGCGCCGCCGGCGCCGCCGGGTCGCGCGCCTGCAGGGCGTGGGCCACCACCTCGGCCAGCGCCGCCCGCGCCGCGCCGCGGATCAGCACGAACCGCCACGGCGCCAGCCGGCCGTGATCCGGCGCGCGCAGCGCCGTTTCCAGGATGCGGTCCAGCAGCGCACCGGACGGCGCCGGCTCCTGCAGCGACGAAATCGAGACGCGGTCGAGAAGCTGGTCGAGTGCGCTCATGCGCGTGCCTCCTGGTCGTGGATCGAGCCCGACGCGGCTCGGCAGGTCGCGGTTCCGGACGACCGGCGCCTAGGCGCGCGGCGGCCAGGCGATCGCGGAGATGCCGGGCTCGTGGCCATGCAGCCGCGCCACCGTCAAGGCGGCAGCCGGCAGCGACCAGCAGAGCAGCGACGGGCTCCGCAGCAGCCGGCCGGACACCGCCAGCACGTCCGCCAGCGCCCGCACGACATGGGCCAGACGCGCCCGCGCCCCGCGGGTCGGTGCCAGGCGGCCGAGATAATCGTCCAGCACCGCCTCGTCCGCGTGCTGTGCCGCCGCCAGCGCGCGCAGCAGGCAGCGCTCGTCGCCGGTGAGGTCAGGGTCCTCGGGGCCCGCGATCTGCAGCGGCGCCGGCGGCTCGGCTTCGAGCTGGCCGATCGCGTGGCGTATCCGCAGGATCGCCGGCTCCAGCGCGTCCTCGGCGGCACCAGCCTTGCGCTGCCCGCCGGGCGACGGCTGGACCTGCGCCGGAAGCACACGCCGCAGCAGCCGGACGGCGACGCGCTCGTTCTCCGTCATCAGGCCGAGGCGCCGCATCGGCGGCAGGCCGGCGCGATCCGCAGCCGGCTCCCGGCCACCGCCCGACATCGTGCTCATGCCGCCCTCCGCGGGTTCCGGCGGCAGCGAGAGCCGTTCGCACCGGTTTGGCAAGAGCCAAAACGGCTGGCGCTCAGCCGGCGCGGTCGAGCTCGGTGGCGATCGCCTCGCGCAGCGGCGCTTCCGCGACGGTGATGTCCGGGGCGAAGCGTCCGGCGACGCGGCCGTCGCGACCGATCAGGAACTTCTCGAAATTCCACAGCACGTCCTCCGCCCTCGCCTCGATGCCGCGGCTGGCAAGACGGGTCCGCATTCCGCCATCGGCCCGCTCCACCGCCACCGGCGCCGCAGCGAGCAGCGCGCCGTATAACGGGTGCCGCCCCGGCCCGTTCACCTCGATCTTGGAGAAGATCGGGAAGTCGACCCCGTAGGTGCTGCTGCAGAAGCTCTGGATCTCCTCGTCGCTGCCCGGCTCCTGGCCGCGGAACTGGTTGCAGGGAAAGCCCAGCACCACCAGCCCCGCCGCCTTGTGCGTGTCGTGGAGCTGCACCAGCGACTCGTATTGCGGCGTCAGACCGCACTTCGAGGCCACGTTCACCACCAGCACGACCCCGCCCGCATAGTCCGCGAGCGTCGCCTCGGTGCCGTCGATCCGGCGCAGCCGGATGCCGGTCAGGTCGGCCATGGCGCATCTCCTGGTGCATGCCGCGCCGCAGGATGGCGGACACGGTCGGACGTTGCCGCGCGCCGCCTGGTCCTGCAAGCCATCCCCCGGCGCGGGCCCGCCGCGGCATGATCGCTTGCATGGCGGCGCCGTTCGTGAGCCGCTGGCCGGGGCCGTCCCAGCCAGCACCCGGAGTTCATCGATGGTCTCTCTTCTCGTCGGCGACCATGTGTCGGATCTCAGCGGAGCGCATGAGGGCCGGCTGGTCGATATCGACGGCACCACCGGCTACGTGATGCAAAGCAACGGCGTCGAGATCGAGTTCAGGCTCAGCCAGCTGAAGCCATACGAGACGCCGAAGGTGGCGGAAGCGCGCACGCTCTCCGGACCGCTCCGCGACACCCGCCTCGGTCCCGAGCAGAGGGCGTTCCTGGCATCGGTCCCGGCCGAGGTGCTCGCTGCCATCGCCAAGAGCTACGACGGGGCGGAGGCGGCATCGGCGACACGCCCGGTGTTCGCGGCCCTGCCGGAGTCGAAGCGGCTGGAGATCATCCGCATCTATCTCCCCTCGCTGCCGCACGCGCTGCTGGTCAGGCACATGAAGCTCGTCGTGGCGATGCGCGACCTCGGCAAGGCCGGCGGCGCGGGCGGGCTCAGCGCGGGCCGGAGCCGTCGTCCGGACTGAAGTCCGGTCCCCACGGCCCGCCCCAAACGCCGAAGCTCCAGGTCGGACCCGCATCCAGCTGCCCGTCCTCGGCGAGCTGCCGCCGGAGCATCCATCGCCGGTGCCGGTCGTAGGCGGCCTCGCTGCCGACATAAAGGCAGCCGCAGACCAGGGGATCGGCATAAAGGTAGACCAAGCGCCTGCCCGACGCGCGCACGAGGATGCGATACGGGACCAGGCGCTGCAGCATCGCGTCGCGCTGCGGCGTGTCGGCCGGACGCGTCACGAAGCCTGCGGCGGCGAGCTCGTCCTCCCTGGCCGCAACCCGCTCCTGCTGCGTGGCGCAGCCGCCGAGCAGGATGGCGAGGAGAAGCCATGGGCCGCAGCGGGCTTCGCGCGTCATGGCCTGGATCATCGGTCGCCCTTCCCCCGGGCCGGCGACGCCGCGGGCCCTGGCGCATGACGCCGACGCGGCCATCGCGTTTCCTGCTCGCGGCCGCAGCAGGCGGGTGTGGCCTCGCTATCCGCGATCCTGTAGGGAGGACGCCATCATGGACGCTCCCCGACACGCCCAGATCCACCGCGTGACCGCGGAAACCGACATCACCCTGTCGCTGTCGCTGGACGGCACCGGACACTCGGTGATCGAGACCGGGATCGGCTTCCTCGACCACATGCTGACCGCGCTGGCACGCCACGCCTCGTTCGATCTCGAGGTCACGGCGAAGGGCGACCTGCAGGTCGACTGCCACCACACCACCGAGGATGTCGGCATCGTGCTGGGCCAGGCGCTGGCGCAGGCGCTGGGCGACAAGGCCGGCATCCGCCGCTACGGCCACGCCGTGGTGCCGATGGACGAGGCGCTGGTCGAGGCGGCGATCGACATCTCCGGCCGCTCCTTCCTGGTCTGGTCGGTGCGCTTCCCGCGCGACAGGATCGGCGAGATCGACACCGAGCTGTTCGAGGAGTTCTTTCGTGGCTTCTCGGGCAACGCCCAGCTCGCCCTGCACGTCACCCAGAAGGCCGGCCACAACAACCACCACATCGCCGAGGGCTGCTTCAAGGCGGTGGCGCGCGCGCTGCGGGCGGCGACCGAGCGCGATCCGCGCAGCCTGGGCAGGGTGCCCTCGACCAAGGGCGTGCTGTGAGGCTCTACAGCACGCATTTCCGCCCGGCCGATCCGGCGGCGCCGGCCGTGTCGGAGAAGCCGCCGATCCTGGTGCCGGAAGGCTTCAGCGTCTGGGGGCTGATCCTCGGCTGGCTCGCGCTGGCGCGTCCGGGCAGCTGGCTGGTGGCCGCGCTGGCCGGGCTGGTCACGCTGCTGATCGGCCTGCTGGCGCCATACGTGCCCGGCGCCTGGACGCTGCTGCCCGGGCTGCATCTCGCGGTCGGGCTGTTTGCGCATGACTGGCGGCGGTGGGAGCTGGGACTGGCCGGCCATGTGGCAGGCCCGATCGTGGCCGGGCCGGATGGCGGCGCGGCGCTGCTGCGTCTGCTGGACCTGCGTCCCGAGCTGTTCGGGCGGAGCCGGGGCGCGGGACCGGCGGCATGACGATGCCGTTCGGCGGACGCGTCGCCGTGGTCGACTACCAGAGCGGCAATCTCGCCTCCGCGTCGCGCGCGCTGGCGGCGGCGGCGGCGCTGGCCGGGATCGCCGCCGAGATCCGCGTCACCGCCGATCCCGACTGGGTGCGCTCGGCCGACCGCATCGTGCTGCCGGGCCAGGGCGCGTTCGCCGACTGCGCCCGCGGCCTGTCGGCGGTGCATGGCCTGCGCGCCGCCATCGAGGACGCGACCCAGCGCGGCGCGCCGTTTCTGGGCATCTGCGTCGGCATGCAGCTGATGGCCGAGCGCGGGCTCGAGCATGGCGACACGCCGGGCTTCGGCTGGATCCGCGGCGAGATCGCCCGGATGGAGGTGCCCGGCCTGCGGCTGCCGCAGATGGGCTGGAACGAGCTCGAGTTCGCGCCGGACGCGCACCCGCTGACCGATGGGCTAGCGGCGGGCGACCACGGCTACTTCGTGCATTCCTTTGCGCTGACCGGCCACGATCCGGCCGACCTGGTGGCCACCGCCCGCTACGGCATGGCGGTGCCGGCGCTGGTGGCGCGCGGCAACCGCGCCGGCACGCAGTTCCATGTCGAGAAGAGCCAGCGGGTGGGCCTGCGCATCCTCGTCAACTTCCTGCGCTGGGCGCCCTGAGATGACGGGCGCCCGCCGGGAGCCGGTGCTCGTCGCCGAACGGGTCGCCTCGCTCAGCGACGACGACATGCAGGCGCTGTGCGAGGCGACCAACGCCGCCATCCTGGATGGCGGCGGCTTTGGTTGGGTGGTCTCGCCCGGCCGGCGCACGCTCGAGCAGTATTTCCACGGCATCCTGCTGGTGCCGGAGCGGGCGCTGTTCGTCGGCAGGCTCGACGGCACCATCGTCGGCGCGACCCAGCTGCTGCGCCCGGCCCGCAACAACGAGGCGCAGGCGATGAGCGCCACCCTGATGCACAGCTACATCGCGCCCTACGCGCGCGGCCACGGCCTGGCCCGGCTGATGACGGAGGCGGTGGAGGACTGCGCGCGCGCACTCGGCTACCAGGTGCTCAATCTCGACGTGCGCGAAACCCAGACCGCGGCGATCAAGCTGTATCAGGGGCTCGGCTACCTGCACTGGGGCATCCATCCGCATTATGCCCGCATCCATGGCGAGATCGTCGGCGGATACTTCTTCACCAAGCGCCTGCAGGACGGCGCCCGCGCCGCACCCGTCCGGACCGAGCAGCCGCAGCCGCAGCCGCAGCCGCAGCCGCAGCCGCAGCCGAGATCATCGCCCGGGCCGACGGCCGCGAGCCCCGTCCCCGCGCCGCGGTCCCTCACCTTGTATCCCGCCATCGACCTCAAGGACGGCGTCTGCGTCCGGCTGCGACGCGGCGAGATGGACGACGCCACGATCTATTCCGACGATCCCGGCGCGCAGGCCCGGGCCTGGGTCGCCGCCGGCTGCCGCTGGCTGCACGTGGTCGACCTGAACGGCGCCTTCGCCGGCCGCTCGGTGAACGAGGAGGCGATCGAGAGCATCATCGCCAACGCCGAGGTGCCGGTGCAGCTCGGCGGCGGCCTGCGCGACATGGCCGGCATCGAGCGCTGGCTGTCGGCCGGCATCGCCCGCGTGATCCTGGGCAGTGCGGCGGTGAAGAACCCCGCGCTGGTGCGCGACGCCTGCCGCGCCTTTCCCGGCCGCATCGTCTGCGGCATCGACGCCCGCGACGGCCGCGTCGCCACCGAAGGCTGGGCGCAGGTATCCGAGCTGTCGGCGACCGAGCTCGGGCTCCGGATGCAGGACATGGGGGTGGCTGCCATCGTGTTCACCGAGATCGCCCGCGACGGCATGCTGACCGGTCTCGACATCGAGCAGACCTGCGCGCTCTCGGCCCGGCTCACCACGCCGGTGGTGGCGAGCGGCGGCGTCGGGCGGATCGAGCATCTGCAGGAGCTCAAGGCGGCATCGGCGAACTTCGCCGGCATCGAGGGCGTGATCGTGGGACGCGCGCTGTATGACGGGCGGGTCGAGCCGCGCGAGGCGCTCGCGGTGCTGTCCTAGATGCTCAAGCTGCGCGTCATTCCCTGCCTCGACGTCAAGGACGGCCGGGTGGTCAAGGGGGTGAACTTCGTCAGCCTGCGCGACGCCGGCGATCCGGTGGAGCAGGCGGCGGTATATGACGCCGCCGGCGCCGACGAGCTCACCTTTCTCGACATCACCGCGAGCCACGAGCGCCGCGACACCATCCTCGACGTCGTCAGCCGGACGGCGGCGCGCATCTTCCTGCCGCTGACCGTGGGCGGCGGCGTGCGCACCACCGACGACATGCGCCGGCTGCTGCTGGCAGGCGCCGACAAGTGCTCGATGAACTCGGCAGCGGTGGCGCGGCCGGAGCTGGTGTCGGAGGCGGCGACCAAGTTCGGCAGCCAGTGCGTGGTGGTGGCGGTCGATGCGCGCGCCGACGGGCATGGCGGCTGGGAGGTGTTCACCCATGGCGGCCGCACCGCCACCGGCCGGGATGCCGTCGACTGGTGCCGCCAGATGGCGGAGCGCGGCGCGGGCGAGATCCTGCTGACCAGCATGGACCGGGACGGCACCGGACGCGGCTTCGATCTCGAGCTGCTGCGGGCGGTCTGTGCGGCGGTGCGGGTGCCGGTGGTGGCGTCCGGCGGCGTCGGCACGCTCGGCCATTTCGTCGAGGGCGCCGAGGCCGGCGCGTCCGGGCTGCTGGCCGCCAGCGTGTTCCATTTCGGCCGGTTCACCGTGGCCGAGGTCAAGCAGGCGCTGCGCGATGCCGGGCAGCCGGTCCGCCCGCCCGCCTCCAGCCAGGATGCCGCCTGATGACCAAGCCTCCGAAGCGTCCCGGCAAGGCGACAAAGAGCGCCGCGGCGCCGCGTCCGGTGGTGGTGGCCGAGACGAACGCGGCCGCCTCGAAGCGGCTGGGCAAGAAGCTCCCGGGCAAGAAGAACACGGTGAAGAAGGCGACGGTGCGCCAGGCCAGGGCGCTGGCGCCGAGTGCCGCCACCCTGTCGCGCGCCACCGCCGGCGTGCTCGACCGGCTGTTCGAGGTGGTGATGTCCAGACGGGATGCCGATCCGAACATCAGCCACTCCGCACGGCTGCTGTCTCGCGGCACCGCAAAGGTGGCGCAGAAGTTCGGCGAGGAAGCGGTGGAATGCCTGATCGAGGCGGTCAGCGGCAACAGCAGCAAGCTGATCGGGGAAAGCGCAGACGTGCTCTACCATCTCATCGTCCTGTGGGTGGATGCCGGACTGCATCCGGACGAGGTCTGGCTCGAGCTGCAGCGCCGCGAGGGCACCAGCGGCATCGCCGAAAAGGCGTCGCGCCGCGTCCCTGCCGCATCGGAGGAGTAGCCATGCCGGTTCCAGGTCTTGGTGCGTACGACCCGCAGAACATCTTCGCCCGCATCCTGCGCGGCGAGATCCCGTGCAAGCGGATCTTCGAGGATCCGCACGCGCTGGCGTTCCACGACATCGAGCCGCGGGCGCCGGTGCATGTGCTGGTGATCCCGAAGGGGCCTTACGTGTCGTTCGCCGACTTCTCCGCGCACGCGCCGGACCGCGAGATCGCCGGCTTCTTCCGCGCGGTCGGACAGGTCGCGACGCAGCTCGGCCTTGATGCGCCCGGCTACCGGCTGCTGTCGAACATGGGCGCCGACGGCGGCCAGGAAGTGCCGCATTTCCACGTCCATCTGTTCGGAGGCAGCCGGCTCGGCCCGATGCTCACACCGGAAGGCCAGCGGGCCTGATCCGAACCGCGCCGTCCGGTGTGTCGCCGATGCACAGCAGGCGATCCAACTGCCTGCGCCGGATCGAATGATTGGACAACAGCCTGGAGCCGAACTAACGTTCTGTTAGAATGAGCATGGGCTGACATGGCGAACTCAAAGTCGAAGATCGTGGTCGCCGATGACGAGATCGGCATCAGGCTGCTCATCACCGAAGTGCTCGAGGATGCCGGCTTCGAAGTGCTTGAGGCCTGCGACGGCACCGAGGCGGTCAGGCTGATCAGGGCGACAAACGATATCGACCTGGTCATCACCGACATCAACATGCCAGGCTTGGACGGTTTCGCGGTGAGCGGCCATGCGCGCGCGCAGCATCCCGGCATCCCGATCCTGTTCGTGAGCGGCCGCTACAACAATCTGTCCGAGCACGTCACCATTGACGACTACCAGTTCCTGCAGAAGCCGTTCCACCTCGAGGCGCTGCTCCGCCAGGTGCGCAAGCTGCTGCCCCAGCCGGTACCCGACGGACGGCTGTGAGCGTCACGCCTGCAGGCCGGCATCCCGGCACGGTCCCGTCGGGACCGGATCCGGTTGCCCCGGCAGCCGGTCATTCGGCCGCGAGCCCCAGGGCCTGGCGATCGAACAGCCGACGGTAGAGCCCGTCTGGGTGACGCAGCAAGGCCGCGTGCGGTCCGTCCTCGACCAGCTGCCCGTGCGAGAACACCAAGATCCGGTCCAGCGAGATCACCGTCGAGAGCCGGTGGGCGATGACGATCACCGTGCGGCCGATCATCAGCCGCTGCATCGCGTCCTGCACCAGCGCCTCCGACTCGGCATCCAGGCTCGAGGTCGCCTCGTCCAGGATGAGCACGCGCGCGTCGGCCAGAAAGGCGCGCGCGATGGCAATGCGCTGGCGCTCGCCGCCTGACAGCTTGACGCCGCGCTCGCCGACCAGCGTCGCGTAGCCCTTCGGCAGACGCTCGATGAAACCCGACGCGTTGGCGAGCGATGCCGCCGTTTCCACCTCGGCCAGCGTGGCGTCGGGACGCGCATAGGAAATGTTCTCGGCGAGCGAGCGGTGGAACAGCAGCGGCTCCTGCGGCACCAGCGCGATCTGCGTGCGCAGGCTTTCCTGCTGCACCCGCGCGATATCCTGCCCGTCGATCAGGATGCGGCCGGCATCGACGTCGTACAGGCGCTGCAGCAGCTTGGTCAGGCTGGTCTTGCCCGAACCCGACGGACCGACCAGGGCCACCCGGCTGCCCGCCGGGATGTCGATGTCGAGGCCGCGGAACAGCAGGCTCGTCTGGCCGCGATACCGGAACGAGACCTGCTCGAAGCGCACCGCGCCGTCGGTGATGCGGATCGGCGAGGCGTGCGGCGGGTCCCGCACGTCGTCCGGCTCGCGGTAAAGCGCCACCAGCTCCTCCATCTCGTTGACGGAGCGCTGCACGACGCTGATCTGCTGTCCGATGTCGCGCAGATAGCCCTGCACCAGGAACACCATGGTCAGCACATAGGCGACGTCGCCGGCGCCGGCGCGGCCGTGCCACCACAACCACAGCACCGACGCGATCATCAGCACGCGCACCGCCACCAGGCAGAGATTCTGCAGGTTGCCGCTGTTGGTTCCGCGCAGCCACGTGCGGGTGGTGCGCTGCGACCAGCGGACCAGCACGCGGTCGAGCCGCGCATCCTCGCGCCGCTCGGCGCCGAACGTCTTGACCACCGCGTTGCAGGTGACGGCATCGGCCAGTGCCGCTCCCATGCGCGTGTCCCACCGGTTCGCGAGCCTGGCCGACGGCGCCACGTAATAGAGCGTCATCACCGAGGAGACGACCGCGAACAGCACCGCGCACAGCCCGAGCAGCAGCCCCATCATTGGCCACCGCAGCGCCAGCACGATGGTGGTTCCGGCCAGCACGCAGACCTCGGGCAGCAGCATCAGCAGCAGCGTGTCGTCCAGCATGTCCACCGCCCACATGCCGCGGGTCAGGCGGCGGACGGTGGAGCCCGCGAAATTGTTGGCGTGCCATTCCGCCGACAAACGCTGCACCTTGGCGAACGCGGTGCGCGCGATGTCGGCCATGATCCGCACCGTGAGCCGGGTGATGCTGACAAAGGCGAGCCGGCGGCCGAGCACGCTGATCAGCCCGAGCACGGTCAGGCCGGCCAGCATCAGCAGCGCGTCATGCAGCGCCGCGCCGGCCTCGGGGGGCCTGACCCGGCCGCTGCCCAGCAGGCGCGGCGGCAGCCGCGTCACGTCGTTCACCAGCCGGCCGGCGAGGATCGGCGTCACCACGTCGGTCAGCGTCGCGAACACCATGCCGCCGGCAACCAGCGACGTCAGCAACGGGCGCCGGCGCCATTGCCGGAACAGGAACCCCAGCACGTCGATGAAGACGCTGCGGCCGCTCCGCGGAACGGCGTGCCCCGCGCGCGCGGACTCGCGCGCAGATTGGGTCGCAGTCGTCACGCTGGCTTCTCCGATCGCTGTGCCGGGACCGGACGACCAATGGTCTTGGCACCCCGTCTGCCCGAAAGGCGGGCGCAGCCTCTACGGCAGAATCCCAGCCGGGCATAAACTCTTTATCGCGAGCCGGGACAGGCAACCGGTATCCACCCCAACGGCCACATGCGACGGGATGGCCCGTCCCGCCCGTCCGGCCGTTCCGGTGTCAAGCAAAGCCCGGTCCGGCGCGGCGGCCGATGCCGGCGGCTGCGGCGCCGAACTCGTCGATGCCGGGCGGGGCGGCGACCGCGACCGGCGCATCCTGAGCCGGAGCCCCGCGACCGGCGGCGGCAGTGGTCCGATACGCATGGTCATGCAGCTGCATCATGCCCGGCAGGTCGTCGAGCAGGATCCGCGTGAGCCTCGGATCCAGCAACCGTCCGGCTTCACGGCTCAGGCGCGGCAGGACCTGTCCGGCCGGCCGGGACGGCGCATCGCCATGACCGGCCAGCACCGCGTCGAACACGGCCGCCACCGACAGCACGCGGGCGGCGAACGGAATCTGCAGTCCCGAAAGGCCGCGCGGATAGCCGGTGCCGTCCCAGCATTCCTGGTGGCAGAGGGCGATCTCGGCCGCACGATCAAGCAGCCCGGCCCGGCCATCGCCCAGGATCCGGGCGCCGATCGCCGGCACGCGACGCAGCCGGCGCTGCTCGGAGATGTCGAGCGGGCCGCTCAGGTCCGGCAGCGCCTCCGGCAGGCCGGCCCTGCCGACATCGTAGAGCAGGGCCGCCGCCCGAAGCTCGTCGGCCTCGTCGGCATCGGCACCCGCCTGCAGCGCCAGCCGGTGCACGATGCGCGAGACCGTCGTCCTGGACGGGCTCTCGACCAGGCCGGCGAGACGCGCGGCCGTCCTGGCGTCGCGCATGGCGTCGCCGCGTCCCCGGCGGCCGGCCCCGCCGACGGGCCGACGGACGCGGGCACGCGCCGCCAGCAACGCGCACAGCACGCACAAGGCGGCCGGAAGCAGCAACGGCCGGTGCAGGGACCAGAAGCCTGCCGGAAGCGCTGCGGCGAGTGCCGCCATGCCGAGCCGCCGCCGCAACCCGACCCCGGCTGCCTGCACCAGCAGGATCGTGCAGACGAGGACGAGCGTCGCGCCGAAGGTCGGCATGTATGCAGCGACGAGCGGTGTCATCGACATGGGCGCATCCACTTTGCCGCCGGAGGAGGAGGCACGCGGCAGTCTGCATGACCGTTATATAAACGTAAATAAATTTTTGACGGCAGACGAAAACTCCTGCCAGCCGTCACAATCAGGTCACGGCCGGGCCGCAGGCGAAGCCTCGCCTGCACCGAAGGGCGATATCGGCGACCTGCGGCTGCCTGCCGACCTGCAAGGATCAAGCGCATGAATGGCAGGCTCGTCCGTCCGGCTCGCGCAGCTGTCGCGGCACGTCCGGCGGCAGCGACCCCGATGACCCGCGAGGAGGTGGTGCTGTTCGTCACCGCACTTGCGGGTGCCAATCCGGATCCGCAAAGCGAGCTGACCTACGAGAGCGCCTACAACCTGCTGGTCGCGGTGGTGCTTTCGGCGCAGGCGACCGACGTTTCGGTCAACAAGGCGAGCGTCGGCCTGTTCGCCGACGCCCCCGATCCGGCGGCGATGGTGCGGCTCGGCGAGGAGGGCGTGGCACGCCACATCCGCGCGATCGGGCTGTGGCGCGCCAAGGCCAGGAACGTGGTGGCCTTGTCGCAGGCGCTGCTCGATCGGCATGACGGCAAGGTGCCGTCCGATCGGGAGTCGCTGGAGGCGCTGCCCGGCGTCGGCCGCAAGACGGCAAGCGTGGTGCTGAACGTGGCGTTCGGCGAGGATGCGATGGCGGTCGATACCCACATCTTCCGGCTCGGCAACCGCACCGGCCTGGCGCCCGGCGTCACCGTGCGCGCGGTCGAGGATCAGCTGGTCGCGCGGATCCCGCAGCCGATGCTGCGGCCGGCGCATCACTGGCTGATCCTGCACGGGCGCTACGTGTGCAAGGCGCGCGCCCCGGAATGCTGGCATTGCGTCGGCCGAAGCTGGTGCCATTATCCGGACAAGCGGCTGCAGCCGGCGTGAAGCGGCCGCCCGGCCGCGCACCGCGGCGCAGGTCACTCCGCGATGGCCATCGGCAGCGTCGGGCGGCGTGAGCCGGGCTGCGACGGCACCCAAGGACGGCTGCCCTGCAGCGCATGCGCGCTTTCCAGCGTCAGGCCGCTTGGTCCAAGCCAGACCGCCTGCGGCCCCTCACGCCAGACGGTGAACCGGTCGATCCGCGGCAGGCCCGGACACACGCCGTGCGAGGGGCTCGAGGACACCAGCAGCGCCACCCCCACGCAATCCTCCGGCTCGATCGCCGGCCTGGCGTCCCGCCTGTCGGCGGCATCGGCACCGGGTGCGGCAGGGTCGCGGAGCAGCAGGACGGTCTGGTGGCGCCTGGTCAGCAGGCAGGCGGCCGGGTTGCAGACGATGTCGTCGGACGCGGCGACGGGACCGGCCGGCAGGGTGCCGGCATCGGGCAGGGCGATCGGCGTTGCCGTGACCGCCCACGCGCGTTGCCAGTCCGACAGCGTGATCGGATCCGCCCAGCTCGCCTGCTCGACCAGCATCGAGCGGCCGGCATGCAGCGCGATCATCCTGCCATCCCCCGAGACCAGCAAATCCGGGGCTGCGATCAGCCAGGGCGAGGCGAACCCGATCGCCAGCGGCAGCACCGCCAGCGCGCGCCAGCGCCGGCGCCACAGGCACAGCCAGAGCAGGCCGAGGCTCACCGCGAGCAGCCCCCAGGAGGGCGGCACCGGCACCGGCAGGCTGGCATCGGGGAAGGCCGCGACCCAGCGCGCCAGGAACAGGATCAGGTCGATGCCGGCCCCCATCGGCCGCAGCGTCACCGCTTCCAGCCCGAACGGCATCAGCATCAGCGACAGCAGGCCCTGCGGCATCACCCAGAAGGCGGTGAGCGGCACGGCGACCAGGTTGGCCAGCACGAAATAGAACTGCACCCGGCCGAAATGGAACGCCGCATAGGGCAGCGACGCGGTGCCGGCGAGCAGGCTGGTGAAGAACAGCTGGAAGGCGTGCATTGCCACCCGGTGGCGCACGCCGTCGCCATGCAGGCGCCGCATCATCGGGCGTGCGGCCTCGTAGCCGGCCAGCAGCGCCAGCACGGCGGCAAAGCTCATCTGATAGGCGACGTCGAGCAGCGTCGCCGGATTGATCATCAGCAGCAGGATGGCGGCAAAGGCGAGTGCCCGCATGCTGACCGTCCGGCGGCCGATCACCAGTCCCAGCATCGCCACGGTCGCCATCGCCAGGCTGCGCAGGCCCGGCAGATGCAGCCCGGTCAGCAGCATGTAGAGACATCCGGCCGCCAGCGCCGCCAGTGCTGCGATCTGCCGGCCCGGCAGGCGCAGCGCCCCCCACTCCCAGGCCGCCAGCCCCATCCGCACGATCGCCAGCGTCAGTCCCATGACGATGCCCAGATGCAGCCCGGCCACCGCCAGCAGATGCGCCAGGCCGGAGGCCGCGAAGGCGTCGCGGTCGACCTGCGGGATCGCGCTGCTGAGCCCGGTCAGCAGGGTCGCCGCGATCGCGCCGCGCGGGCCCGGCAGCACCGCCTGGATCCGGGCGGCGATGGTTTCGCGCAGCCGGCGCATCGAGCCGGCTGCGCCGACGGCCGGCCCGTGCGACAGCAGCGCGATCGGAGCCAGCGCGGTGCCGGAGCCGGCCAGGCCGGAAAAGAAGGCGTCGCGCTCCGGATCGCGGCCGCCGGGATAGTCCGGCGGTGCCGGCGCATGCAGCATGGCGCGCACCTGCACCCGGTCCCCGGGCGACAGCACGGTCGGATCATCGGCGCGCAGCCGGATGCGCAAGTCCCGCGCGGTCGCGGCGAGGTCCTCGATCGGCCCGGCCTCGTCGCCCTTCGCCCGCGCGGTGCCGATCGACACCGCCTCCAGGGTCACGCGCCGGCGTCCGTCGGCCATCAGGTCGACCGCCGCCACCCGGCCGACAGCCAGCGCCGCGTGGCGCGGCAGGGCCGGCATCGGCGGCATGCGCCGCGTGGCGAGCTCGGCTGCCAGGAAGCCGATCGACAGGGCAAGCAGCGAGGCGGCCGCCGCATGCGCGATCCGGCTGCGCCGCGCCAGGGCCAGCAGCAGCGCCGAGCCCGCCGCCAGCGCGATCCCGACGCCCAGCGGCGGCTCCCGCGACAGGGCGAAATAGACCAGGATGCCGATGCCGAGCCAGACCGGGAGCCAGAGCACCAGCCGGTCGCGATCGGCCGGGAGGGCCGCCAGACGGGGCCGCAACGACAGCCACCAGGCCGGACGACGCAGAGGGCGCCACAAAGGGCGCCGCAGGCGAGGACGGATACCGGGCGCGGCTGATCGTTGCACAACCGTAAGTTTAGCGGCACCTTGTCCGCATTGCCACTCCGACCTGCTCTACAGAAGCCCGCGACGTCATGGTAGGAGAGCGCCCGATGACCGTTCGCACACGCTTCGCGCCGAGCCCGACCGGGTTGCTGCATATCGGCAACGCCCGCGCCGCCCTCTTCAACTACCTGTTCGCCCGCCACCATGGCGGACAGTTCCTGCTGCGCATCGAGGACACTGATCGCGAGCGCTCCACCCAGCATGCGGTGGACGTGATCCTGGACGGTCTCGACTGGATGGGACTGAACCCGGACGAGCCGGCGATCTACCAGTCCACCCGCCAGGCGCGTCATGCCGAGGTGGCGCTGTCGCTGCTCGAGGCCGGGCACGCTTATCGCTGCTTCTGCACCCAGGAGGAGCTCAAGGCGATGCGCGAGCAGGCGACCGCCGAGGGCAGGCCGCCGCGCTACAACGGCCTGTGGCGCGACCGCGACCCCGCCGAAGCGCCGGCGGGTGCGCCCTTCACCGTCCGGCTGCGCGCGCCGCAGGAAGGCGAGACGGTGGTGGACGACCTGGTGCAGGGAGAGATCCGTGTCGCCAACGCCGAGATGGACGACATGATCATCCTGCGCGCCGACGGCTCCCCCACCTACCTGCATGCGGTGGTGTGCGACGACCACGACATGGCCATCACCCACGTGATCCGCGGCGACGACCACATGACCAACACCTTCCGCCAGTCGCAGATCTACGCGGCGATGGGCTGGGCGCGGCCGGCCTTCGCGCATCTGCCGCTGATCCACGGACCCGACGGCGCCAAGCTGAGCAAGCGGCACGGCGCGCAGAGCGTGGTCGAGTTCCGCGAGCAGGGGTTCCTGCCCGAGGCGCTGAACAACTACCTGCTGCGGCTCGGCTGGGGGCACGGCGACGCCGAGGTGCTGGGGCGCGACGAGCAGGTGCGGCTGTTCGACCTGGACGGCGTCGGCCGCTCGGCGAGCCGCATGGACTACGTCAAGCTCACCCACCTGAACGGGGTCTGGCTGCGGGCCGCCGACGACGACCGCCTGACCGGCGACGTGCTCGCCCGGCTGCGGGGACGGCCGGGGCTGGTGCTCGACGAGGTGGCGACCGCACGCATCCGCCTGCTGATGCCGGGCCTGAAGGAGCGCGCGCGCACGCTGGTCGATCTCGCCGACGCCGCCGCCTTTCTGGCCCGCTCGGTGCCGCTGCCGTTCGACGCCAAGGCCAGCTCGCTGCTGACGCCCGACGCGCGCGAGATCCTGCGCGGTGTGGCGCACGAGCTGGCGCCGCTGGAGCCGTTCACGGCACCCGAGATCGACGCGGCGCTCCGGCGCTTCGCCGAGCGCGAGGGAGCCAAGCTCGGCCAGGTGGCGCAGCCGCTGCGGGCCGCGATCGCGGGCAGCACCACGAGCCCGCCGATCGATGCCACGGTCGAGGCGCTGGGTCGCGACGAGACGCTGGCCCGGATCGGGGCCGCGATCGGTGGCTGACGGGATGTTCCCGGGCGGCAGCGCGCGTCACCTGCTGGGGCTGCAGGGCATGCACCCGACCCGGATCGAGCCGTTCCTGGACCTGGCCGAGAGCTACGTGCTGCTCAACCGGCAACGCAAGACGCAGCGCGACCTGCTGCGCGGCCGTACCCTGATCAACCTGTTCTTCGAGGACAGCACCCGCACCCGCACCTCCTTCGAGCTGGCCGGCAAGCGGCTCGGCGCCGACGTGATCAACATGACGGTCTCGACCTCTTCGGTGAACAAGGGCGAGACGCTGCTGGATACCGCCGCCACCCTCAACGCCATGCGCACCGATCTGCTGGTGGTGCGCCACGCCCAGTCCGGCGCGCCGGCGCTGCTGGCGCAGAAGGTCGAGGCGTCGGTGATCAATGCCGGCGATGGCACCCACGAGCACCCGACCCAGGCGCTGCTGGACGCGCTCACCATTCGCCGCCGCTGCGGCCGGCTGGCCGGGCTCACGGTGGCGATCTGCGGCGACGTGGCGCACTCGCGTGTCGCGCGCTCCAACATCCACCTGCTGACCGCGATGGGCAGCCAGGTGCGCGTGATCGGCCCGCCGACGCTGATCCCGGCCGAGATCGAGCGGCTCGGCGTCAGCGTCCACCACACCATGGAAGGCGGCCTCCAGGGCGTGGATGCGATCATGATGCTCAGGCTGCAGCGCGAGCGCATGACCGGCGGGCTGGTGCCGAGTGCGCGGGAATATTTCCGCTTCTTCGGCCTCGACGCGGCGCGGCTGGCGCTGGCGAAGCCGGGCGCGCTGGTGATGCATCCGGGTCCGATGAATCGCGGCGTCGAGATCGACAGCCAGATCGCCGACCATCCCGAGCAGAGCGTGATCCAGGAGCAGGTCGAGATGGGGGTGGCGGTGCGGATGGCGGTGCTGGACCGGCTGTCGCGGGCGCAGGACCGGGCGAACGAGCTGTGAGCGGGCGCATCCTGTTCGAGAACGTCAGGCTGGTCGATCCGGCGAGCGGGCTGGACCGGCCGGGCCGGCTGCTGGTCGAGGACGGAGCGATCGCCGGCATCGACCTTCCCGCCGGCGAAGGGGTGCCGGAGGGTGCGGTCGTGGTCCAGGGCGGAGGCGCGGTACTGTGCCCGGGCCTGGTCGACATGCGCGTGGCGCTGGGCGAGCCCGGCTACGAATACCGCGAAACCATCGCCCAGGCGGCCGAGGCGGCCTCGGCCGGCGGCGTCACCACCATCGGCGTGCTGCCCAACAACCGGCCTGCGATCGACGACCCGGCCATGGTGCGGATGCTGCGCGCGCGCGGCGACGAGACCGGGCGGCTGAGCATCCTGCCGTTCGGCGCCGTCACCCGCGCCTGCCGCGGCGAGGAGATGGCCGAGCTCGGGCTGCTGCGCGAGGCGGGGGCCGTGGGCTTCACCGACGGCACCCGCGCCATCGCCGATGCGCGCCTGATGCGACTGGCGCTGTCCTATGCGCGCGGCTTCGACGCCATGGTGGTGCAGCATCCGGAGGACCCGTCGCTGTCGCATGGCGGCGTCGCCACCGAGGGCGAACTCGCCACCCGGCTCGGCCTGCCCGGCATCCCGGCCGCCGCCGAGGCGATCCTGGTGGCGCGCGACCTGCGCCTGGCGGTGCTGACCGGCGGCGCGCTGCATGTGGCCCACGTCTCGACGGCCGAAACGGTGGCGCTGATCCGGCAGGCCAAGGCTTCGGGCACGCGCGTCACCTGCGACACGGCACCTCCTTATTTCGACCTGAACGAGACCGCGATCGGCGATTTCCGCACCTATGCCAAGCTGTCGCCGCCGCTGCGCCCGGAAAGCGATCGGCTGGCGATCTGCGACGGCCTGATCGACGGCACCATCGACGCGATCGGCTCCGACCACCTGGCCTGCGACGCCGACGACAAGCGGCTGCCCTTCGCCCTGGCCATGGCCGGCGGCGTCGGGCTCGCCACCCTGCTCGGCGTGACGCTGGCGCGCGTGCATGACGCCAGCCTGAGCCTGCTGCGGGCGATCGAGCTGCTGACCACCGCCCCGGCACGCCTGCTCGGCAGCCCCGCCGGCCGACTCGAGCCGGGAGCGCCGGCCGATCTCTGCCTGTTCGACCTCGACCGCGCCTGGAAGGTTTCCGCCGGCCAGCTTCCGGGCCACGCGCAGAACACGCCCTTCGACGGCCGCGCGCTGGAAGGCCAGGTGCTCGGCACCTGGAAGGCCGGCAGGCGGGTGTTCGGATGAGCCCCGCCGCATGAACGCGCCGCCCGCCCTTCCCGGCATCGCCCTGCCTGCCCTGGCCGGGGCCGGCGCCTACCTGCTCGGCAGCGTGCCGTTCGGGCTGATCGTCACCCGCCTCGGCGGTGCTGGCGACATCAGGCGCATCGGCTCGGGCAACATCGGCGCCACCAACGTGCTGCGCACCGGCAGGCGCGGACTTGCCGCCGCGACCCTGCTGCTGGACGGGCTCAAGGGCTTCGTTGCGGTGATGCTGTCCGCCCTGCTGCTGTCCCGGCCGGCGCCCGTGCTGGCCGCCATCGCCGCGATCTGCGTGGTGGTCGGCCATTGCTGTCCGGTGTGGCTCGGCTTTCGTGGCGGCAAGGGCGTCGCCACCGGGCTCGGCGTGGCGCTGGCGCTCGACTGGCGGGCCGGGCTGATCTGCTGCCTGGTCTGGCTGATCGTCGCCCGGCTCAGCCGGATCTCGTCGGCAGGCGCGCTTGCCGCCTTCGCCGCGCTGGCGCCGCTGCTGCTGGCCTTCCGCGGCGGCGAGCTGCTGTCGGCGGTGCCGTGGGCGGGCCTTGCCGTCGCCCTGGTGGTGTTCCTGCGCCACCGGACGAATATCGGCCGCCTGGCCGCCGGCACCGAGCCGCGGATCGGAGCAAGGCCCGCATGAAGCCCGCCGCCCCGCCCGCCGCAACCGAACTGGTCGCGACGCTCCGGCTGGCCCGCACCGAGCAGGTGGGACCGGCCACGTTTCGGCGCCTGCTGCAGCGCTTCGGCACGGCCGGGGCAGCCCTCGACGCCCTGCCC
>CAXTZG010000025.1:0-39114 GCA_964248625.1 uncultured Acetobacteraceae bacterium
CCAGGCGCACTCGGAACCCCAGGATCGGCAGCGCCATGCCGCGGCTGCCGCAATAGCTGCCGCCTTCCGACCATGGCGACAGCCAGCCCTTGCCGAGCACCGCCTGATACTCGATGTCGGCCGGATCGACGAAGCGGGCGGGCGAGATCGCGAAGCCCTCGATCCAGCTCTGGCTGCCGCGCTCGCCCATCCACTCGCCCAGCCGGGTCAGCACGTCGCCGCGACGCTGCACGTGGGCGGCAACCTCGAGCTTGGCGCCCGCAGCCGGCGGAGCGACCGCAGGCCGGCTCGCGGCCGCCCTGTCGGGCGACGGGGCGGCGATCGCCGGCTGTGCCGGCGCCTGCCGGGTCGCGCCGGTTTCGCTCAGCCGCAGCACCTGCAGCTTGGGCGCCTCCGCCGTGCTGTTCATCGCCTGATAGATCGTCACCAGAACCTGCGACGGCTGGCTCGACACGCGCACCAGCGCAGCGCCGCCCTCGCCGAGCCAGCCGTCGGGATCGAAGGTGCTGATCGACAGCGACTCGGCCGCGTTCGACGGCGCAGGGCTGATGCGCACCCCGGGCAGCCCGCTCGCCGGATCGGGAAGCGGTGCGCCTTGCGTGTGAAAGACGCAGAACAGGCCTGGATCGAGCAGCATCAGGTGCGCTGAAACCTTGAGCTCCGTCACCAGTCTCTGGTTCGGTGTCGGACTGGTCTGCGACATCGGCGGATTCCGTTCCTGCCTGCCCCTGCGGGCGGGTTATCGTTGCGGGGATCGATGGTGCGACGCTGGACGGCTGTCCGCAATGGGTCGCATCGCCTCCGGGGGCGGCGGGACCATGATCGCGCCAGGCCGACAGAGCCGGAGCAGAAGCATGTTCAGCTCGGGTATCGGAAGCCCCAGCGGCAGCACCATGCCGCGCCTGGTGCGACGGATGCGCTCGGCCTGCGCGCCGAGATCGAACGACGCCGCCGCAAGCCCGGCGCGCCAGGCGAGGCTGAGCGTGAAGCACCAGGTTTCCGGCCAGATCGAGGGCAGCAGGGCGAGATCCGCTTCCTGGGCGCGGATCAGCGCGATCGCGTCCTCCTCGCGATACTCGCCGGTGACGAACAGACAGCCCGCCTCCATCAGCAGGTCGTCATCCGGGGTATGGCCGACCACCACGAACTCGAGCGGCAGGGCGCGCGCGCGCACGTCGGCGAGGCAGGCCAGCAGCACGTCGTAGCCCTTCTCGCGGCCGATGCCGCCGATCACCACCACCCGGGCCGGACGCGACATCTGCTCGGCCGGCGTGAGGCGCTGCGAACCGCGCCCGCTTCCCGGCCGCGGCGCCAGCGAGGACACCGCCGCCAGCCGCTCGAGCGACAGATCGGGGCGGTCATCCTCCCACGGCACCACCTCCGGGCGGACCCTGGGAAAATGCCGGGTGATGCGCTGGGCCGCGTCCTGCGACGGCGCGATCACCCGGCGCGCGGCCTTCAGCTCCGACGCCGAGCGCGCCAGCAGCGCCCGCATCGGGATCGCCTCGGCGAAGTTGCTGCCCTGGATGGCGATGCACGCCTCGCAGCCGCTGACGTCGGGCTCGCCGCAATAGCGGTCCTGCGGCCCGACCAGGGCGATCCGCTGGCAGAACCAGGCATAGTCGTGGACGAACGCGTCGTACGGCACGCCGAGCCGGTCGCACAGCGTGCGCAGCGACGCGTGGTGGCCGAGCAGGTGATGCCACTCGGCATGCAGCACGCCGTCCCCGGCCAGCAGCGCCACCAGCGCGTCGAGCTCGCCCGGCAGCTCGAAGCGCAGGTTGGGAAACGGTTCCTCGATGCCGGCGTCGGACAGCAGGACAGCGTCCGCTTCCGGCCTGAGCACGATCGGCCGCACGCCCTGCGCGCGCAGCAGGCGGGCGCGCTCCTGCACCACCCGCTCCACGCCGCCGCCCTGGGCGTGCGTGATCAGCAGGGCAGCCCGCGGCGCCATGTCGCGCGCCAGCCGCGCCCGACGCGCCTGCACCCAGCGGGCCAGATCGAGCTGCCGGCGGGGAGCGGCCAGCGGATCGGCGGCGATATGCTCCCCGATCATCGCGTCGTAGCCGGGATGCAGCCGGTTCAGCACGTCCATGTTGCGCCGCATGAGTTCGGTGCGGGCGGCGCCGAACGAGACGTTGCCGACATGGCTGACATAGACGCCCAGCGCCGCCACATGACGCCAGCCGAGATGGCGCGCGCGCAGGCAGAAATCGTTCTCCTCGCCATAGCCCTGCGCGAACAGGTCCTCGCGCAGCAGCCCGACCTGGTCCAGGCAGTCGCGGCGCAGATACAGGCAGAAGCCGTTGCCGGTCGGGATGTCGTGCACGCCGTCGCCGTTGGCCGCCGCCGCCAGCGCCATCAGCCGCCGGGTTCCGGCAAGGTCCGGCGCCTTGTTGCGCGCGCGGTGATCGGGATAGCTGAGGATGCTGGCGTCGTTGGAGAACGGCGTCGCGGTGCCGACCTCCGGCGCGCTGTAGGCGGCCCGTCGCAGCGCCTCGAGCCAGCCGGGTGCCACCAGCGTGTCGCTGTTCAGCAGCACCACGTCGCGGCCCGGGCAGGCGGCGATGCCGTCATTGGCGCTGGCGGGAAAGCCGCCATTGGCTTCGCGGCGGATCAGCCGGATGCGTCCGGCCTGCGCCATCCCCGACAGCGCCTGTCCCAGGGCCGCCTCCGGCGAGGCATCCTCGACCACCACCAGCCGCGTGTCCGCGGGAACGCTGGCCAGCACGCTTTCCAGGCAGTCGAGCGTGCGGCGCAGATGCCGGTAGACCGGCACCACCACATCGACCGGCATGGCATCGCGGATCGCCGGCTCGCGGCCGACCAGCCAGGCCGAGATCGGCAGGAACGGCGGCAGCTCGAGGCTGGCGGCGGCAGGCGCCGGATCGCCGGCCCGACGCCGGCTGCGCGTGCTGTGGCGCGCCTGCAGCAGGGCGGCGGCGGCGGCGGCGCGCAGCTCCAGCCCGGGATCGACCGGACTGCCCAGCAGGTCGCGGCCGTCGCTGCCGAGCACCCTGAGCATCCCCTCCTGCAGCGGCACGCCATTGCCCGCGCGGAACTGCAGCAGCCGCGGCCGGGCCAACGGCATCTCGCTGGTGATGTGCTCGGCGAACCGCTCCATGGCGACGGTGACGGACCCGCCGGCACCCGTTCGCACCGTCACCGACGGCACCCGCTCCGGCTCGCCCGGATGCCAGACCCAGCCGGTCAGCGCGCCGGCCTCGACCTCGACGAAGCCCTCGATGCGCAGGATCGCCTGGATGTCGAGCGGGCTGCCGAGCAGCGGCCTGCCGTCCCGCGACACCTCAAGCCGCAGCCCCTGCGCCCAGCCCGGGGGCAGCATCGCGCTGCCGCTGCGCTGCTGAAGCCGGATCGGCACGCCGTCGAGGCGTACCGACAGCTGGCCGCCGCGGGTGCGCTGGCCGGCTGCCGGCGGACGATCCAGCTGCAGCCGGCCGTCACCGGACAGTCCGCACCAGCCGGGCCAGCCGCCGGCGCGCGCGATGTCGGTCAGCAGGTCCAGCACGGCCTGGTCGGGAGCATGCCGCTCCAGGGCCTGGCCGATGGCGGCGGCAGCCTCGTCCGGGGAGCCGGCCGCCCGGCGCGCCGCCGCCAGCGTGATCCAGCCTTCGCGGAAGTCGTGGCGCTGCACCAGCGGCTGCAGCAGCCGGACCGCGCCATGCGCGTCGCCGCAGGCCATGCGCGCGACGGCGAGCGGGAATGTCACCTGGGCCGCCTCCGGCGCCAGGCGGCGTGCCCGCTCGAGCCAGCGCAGCGCGTCGGCCGTTTGTCCGCGTTCGCTGGCAAGGCGCCCACGCCGGAACGCCTCCTGCGCGCGGGCCTGCGCCCAGACCTGCCAGGCCGCCCGGTCGGCCTCGGTCACCTGCCGGAGGGACGCCGGCGCGGCGGCCGGCGCGGCGACGCCGGACGGAGGCGGGCCTAGCGTTGGTGGGCGATTGGCCATGAGCTCGCACGCGGCCCGGGTCCGGCGCGCCCGGGTGCTGCCAGGCGCGAGACCCCGGCATCCTCAGTGGTGGCTGGCGGCACGGGCGACGGGAGCCTGGACCGGCGCCGGACGGGTGCCGAGGCGGGAAAGCTCGGCATCGGCCTGGCTGACGCCCTGCGCGCGGGCCCGCTGCAGCCAGAGCCTGGCTTCCGCGACGTCGGTCTCGCCGGCCAGGCCGCGCGCGAGATAGCGGCCCAGCATCATCTGGGCCATCCCGTGTCCGCGCTCGGCCGCCTGCCGGAAGCTGGCCTGCGCCGCCCGACGGTTCTCGGCGACGTCGTGACCGCCGCCATGCATGGCGGCGACCGAGAACATGGCGTTGATGTGCCCCTGCCGGGCGGCGCGCTCGAACATCTCCAGGGCCGCGGCGTGATCGCGCGCGCCGCCCCGGCCGCTCAGCAGCATCTCGGCATAGGCCATCTCGGCGTCAGGCAGGCCGGCTTCCGCCGCCTTGGCGATCCAGAAGCGGCCTTCCTTGAGGTCGACCTCGACGCCGCGTCCCTCGGCCAGCATTCGGCCATACCAGTATTGCGCGTTGACCACCCCGTCGGCGGCGCGGCGCAGCCAGAGGGCGGCCTGACGGTCGTTGCGCTCGACGCCCACGCCTTCGGCAAGGCAGACGCCGAAGTTGAAGGCGGCCACCAGATCGCCGGTCTCGGCCGCCTGCTCGAAGCGCTCGCGCGCGTCGACGCGGTCCTGGGGGCTGCCGCCGCCGGCCAGCACCAGATTGCCGAGATCCACATGGGCCAGCTGATCGCCGCGCTCGGCCGAGTGCCGGAACCAGCGGGCCGCCTCCTCGGAGTCACGCTGCACGCCAGCACCGGTCAGATACAGCAGGCCGAGGGCACGCGCCGACGCGGCATGGCCGGCGGCGGCGGCGCGGCCATACCAGCTCGCGGCCTCGGCATAGTTGGGCGGCAGGTCGCCGCCGCGCGAATAGATGTCGCCGACCAGGGCAGCCGCTTCCGCGTCGCCGCCGAGGGCTGCCCGGCGCAGCCAGGATTCGCCCTTGGTGGTGTTGCGCTCCACGCCGCGCCCTTCGGTGAGGGCGAGGCCGTAGCGGGCCTGTCCCGACCTGACATGACGCTCGGCCGCCTGCCGGTACAGCTCGGTGGCGGCCGCGACGTCCTGCTTCACCCCGGCGCCGCGCTCGGTCATCACCCCCAGCAGATAGAGCGCGGTGCCGAGCCCGCCCTCGGCCGCGCGGACCAGGCTGGCGGCGGCCTGCTGCTGGCCTTCCGCATCGAGCGCGTTGCGCAGCAGCGCCAGCGCCACGCCCAGATGGCCCTGCGGACAGCCGGCGTCGGCGGAGCGCTGATACCAGGTGCCGGCCGCATCGAGGTCGCGCAGCTCCGGCGGCCCGGAGGTCAGGATGTAGCCGAGCAGCGCCTGGCCGTCGGGCGAGCCCGCCTCGGCGGCGCGACGCGCCCAGTGGCCGGACTTCTCGTAGTCGGGCTTCACCTCGTGCTGCGCCATGGCGGCGCCGAACACCATGCCGCCCGACGGCGCGTCGATGACCAGCCCGAACAGATGCAGGGTCGCCAGCACGACCTGCGCCTCGACCCAGCCCGCTTCGGCCGCCCGCTCGATCCAGCGCGCACCCTCCTCGCGGCTGACCGGAACCCCGGCGCCGTCCAGATAGGCGCGGCCGACGCGGAACTGCGCCTCGGGAATGCCCGAGGTCGCCGCAGCACTCAGCGGCGCGAAGGCGCGGCCGGACTCGCCGGCCTCGATCAGGCTGAGCGCATAGCGCAGCTTGGCGCGCGGCGAGAACAGGGCGGCGGCGCGTTGGGTCAGGAAATTCGCCATCAGACTCAGCCATACTCCGCAAGGACGATCGCCTGCTTCGGTCAGGACGGCCGGATCGCCCGCAGCCGGCGGCGGACGGCGATGCGGCCGGTGGGAGGCCGGTTGCCGAGCCTCCCGCCGCTCCGGACCGGCTAGGACGGGTCGCGCATGCCCTCGGTGACGGTCGGGATCACCGTGCTCAGCATGTACTGCAGGATCGTGCGCTTGCCGACATTGATGTCGGACACGACGACCATGCCCGAGCTCGGCTTGAAGTTGCGCGGCACGCCATGCAGCGAATAGCGGTCGATCCGCATGCGCACGCGATAGAACGACGTCGTGGCGCCGCCCGGCGTGGTCATGCCGTTCGCGGGTGCTGCGGCGGTGGAGGCCTGCACCTGATCCTGCGAGAACGCGTCCGAGCTGATGTTGGTGACGGTGGCGTCGGCGCCGCCGTACTGCACGTAGGAGAAGGTCTGGAACTTGACCTGCGCCTTGTCGCCGAGCTGGACGTAGCCGGCCTGATCGACCGGCAGGCGGGCCTCGATCTCCAGCGGCGAGTCGAGCGGCGTCAGCGTCATGAACTGCTGCGCGGTGGTGATCACCGATCCCACCGAGACCTTGGCGATGTTGAGGACCACCGCGTCGCGATCGGCGCGCATCACGATCAGGCTCTTCTGCAGCTTGGCCTTTTCGTACTCGCCGCGCGCCTCGTAGAGCTTGCGCTGCGCGTCGGTGAGCGCCTGGTAGGTGTCGGCCTTGCTGCTCTGGATGTAGCCGTCACGCTCGGCGACCATCGCCGTCAGCTTGTTGCGCGCCGACGCGGCACTCTGCTGCGCGCCGATCTGCGAGCGCTCCAGCTCCATCAGCTCGTCCTGCGAGGCGAGCGAGTTCAGGCGCGAGCCGACCTGGTCGCGCTGCAGCTCGACGCGCATGTTGTGCACGTCCGATGCCACCTTGACCCGGCTGGTATAAAGGGCGGCGCTGGCCTGGAACCCGACCAGGTCGCTCTGCAGGCCGGCGATCTGCTGCTCGTAGTTCACCAGCTTGGACGCATAGCTCGACTTGCGGCGCAGGAAGATCGCCGCCTGCTGCGTCGAGGCGGGGTTGTTCATGTCGGCCACGTAGTCCCGGCCGCTCACCTCGGCGGTCAGGCGATCGACCTCCGCCTGCAGGCTCGAGGTCTGGCTGCCCAGGCTGGCCACGTCGGCGTCGGTGGTGGTGGGATCGAGATGCGCCAGGATCTGGCCCTTGCGGACCACGTCGCCCTCATGGACGTTGATGGAGCGCACGATCGAGGTTTCGAGCGGCTGCACCACGATGGTCGGGTCGGTCGAGACCAGCGCGCCGTTCGCCGTCACCACCCGGTTGATCGGGAACAGCGACAGCACCAGCAGGCCGGCGAGCGACATCGAGGAGATGATCCAGGTGATGTAGCGGGCCGAGGCGGTGGGCGGCATCGCCGCCATCGCGGCGCTGGGCGAATGGAACTCCAGCAGGGCGGGCGGCATGTCGTCGTTGTTGCTGCTGCCGCGGCGGCGCAGGGCGGTGCCCTTCTGCTCGTCGCCCTGCGGGACGAGGCTGGTGGATTCGCTCATGATCAGTCGCCCTCGGCCAGCATCGGCGCGGGGCCGGCATTGCGGTCCGCGTTCATGTGGCGGTTCTGCTGCAGCCAGAGCTGGCGATAGATCGCGCAGCGCTCGACCAGCACGTTGTGCGGCGCGATGTCGTTCACCTTGCCCTGCTCCATCACCAGGATCTGGTCGCAATCCACCAGCGACGACAGCCTGTGCGAGACGATCACCATGGTGCGTCCCTTGCCGATGCGCGCGAGGTTCGCGTTCACCAGCGCCTCGCTTTCCGGATCGAGCGCCGAGGTGGCCTCGTCCAGGATCAGCAGCTTGGGATCGGAGATCAGCGCGCGCGCGATCGCCAGGCGCTGCTTCTGGCCGCCGGAGATGTTGGTCGAGCCTTCCTCGATGAAGGTCTCGTAGCCGGCCGGCATGCGCTCGATGAACTCCTCGGCGCCCGCCAGGCGTGCGGCCCGCACCACGTCGTCAAGCGTCAGGCCCGGACGGCCGGCGGTGATGTTGTCGCGGATGGTGCCGCGGAACAGGAAGTTGTCCTGCAGCACCACGCCGAACGAGCGGCGCAGATGGTTCAGGTTGATCTCGCGCATGTCGACGCCGTCGAGCTTCAGGTAGCCGGTGTAGCTCCGGCTCACGCCCTGCAGCAGCCGGGTCACGGTGGACTTGCCCGAGCCCGAGCGGCCGACCACGCCCAGCATGGTGCCGGCCGGAATCTCGAAGTTGAGGTCGTCCAGCGCCTTGTTGGGAGCACCGGGATAGGAGAAGTTCACGTCGATGAAGGCAAGCCCGCCCAGGATCTTCGGGCGCATGCCGGTGGTGAGCGCGCGGGTCTCCGTGGGATTGTTCAGCACCGAGCCGACCTCGCCCAGCGAGGCGCGCACCTCGGTGAAGTCCTCCAGCAGGCGGGCGAACCCCACCAGCGGCGAGGCGACGCGGCCGCCCAGCATCATGAAGGCCACCAGCCCGCCGGCGCCGACCGAGCTGCCGCTGGTGTCGGTGAGCGCGATATAGGCGCCGACCAGCAGCACACCGCGGCTGATGAACATCTCGATCGGCATGATGATGGTCTGCGGCCAGTTGCTCATCCGGCCGGCGGCGAGCTTCCAGCGCGTGACCTCGGCGGTCTTCTCGTCCCATTCCTGCCGACGCGCGGGCTCCAGGGCCAGCGTCTTGAGGGTGCGGATGCCGGCGATCGACTCGTACATCACCGAGCCGCGCTCCATCTCGGCGTTGGTCACCCGGCCGACATAGTAGCTCACCGGACCCATGAAGATCACGACGATCAACCCGATGGCGCCGGCGGCGGCGAGCACCATCCAGGCCAGCGTCGAGCTCAGGAAGAACAGGAACGGCAGGATCAGCACCAGGGTGAACATGTCGAGGAAGGTGCGCAGCAGCGACCCCGTCATGAAGTCGCGCACCTTGTAGATCGCCATCACCCGGCCGATGACCTGGCCGGTCTGCTGGCGCTCGAAATATTCCAGCGGCAGCGCCAGCAGCCGGTTGAACACGTGGATGCTGATGCGGCTGTCGATGCGGGCCGTCATCACCAGCACCAGCTCGCGCCGCGCGTAGCTCAGCAGCGTCTCGTAGAAGGTGATGGTCACCAGGATCATGGAGATCGAGAACAGGGTGGCGAGCGAATGCTGGCCGATCACCTTGTTGATCACCTGCATGATGATCAGCGCCGGCAGGATGGTCAGCACCGACAGCACCATGGAGGCGAGCATGATGTCGCGCAGCGACTTCTTTTCGCGCATCACCACGCGGGTCAGCCAGCGGACATCGACCGGCGATTCCGCCTCGGCCTGGCTGCGCGCCCGGCGCACCAGCAGCACGTCGCCGGTCCAGACCTGGCTCAGGCGCAGCTCGTCGACGGCGATCAGCGGCTCGCTTTCGCCGCCCATCGGATCGCGCAGCCACACCACGCCGCGCCCGAGATCGGCGGACACGAACAGCCCGGCCGAGCCGTCCTTGAACATCAGCACGATCGGGGGGGTGTTGTTCATGCGCAGCAGGTAGCGCCACTTCAGGTGCATGCCGCGCGCGACCATGCCCTGGTCGTTCAGCCAGCGCACCAGCGTCGCGGGCGACGGCGACGGCTCGTTCGGCTCGGCCTGGAACGTCTTCGGATCGAGCTCGATGCCGTGATACTTGGCGGACGCCATGGTGGCGCGCAGCCGGATCGTCAGCGGATCGGGACCCCGGGCACCGTGAGCGGCAGCGGGGCTTCCGAGGTCGCCAGCGTTGTCGTTGCGTTGATCCACAGGATTCCCTTTATCAGGACGCCGCCGGGTTCAGGACCTTGCCCGGACGATACGCGCAGTCGCCACAGATGCGGCTTACAGTCACAACCCTAGCATGCAATGGCTGCGAATTAATCAAATTTTTGCTCATGTCCGTCTCGCCGGTAGCGCCCGGCTACCAGCGGATCACGCAGCAGCAGGTCCGAAGCCGCCTGCATGGCAGCCTCCCGCAGCACCAGCGTCACCCGCCGGAACAGCGTCAGCTCGCCGGTCGCCCGCTGCCGGAACAGCTCGGAAAGCGATACGGCCAGGGGTGCCCGCCCGGCGCAGCAGGCGCAGCCGGCGGCGTGCGAGAGCGGCGCCTCGAGCGCATCGAAAGCCAGCCGGCGCACCACTGCCCAGGCTTGCGGGGCCGCCCCGGGCAGCCAGTCCCCGACGTCGCCCACCAGCAGCAGCACGCCGCGCTCGTCCCCGTCCGCCAGAGCCGCGACATCCTCCGTCCGGCCCGGGACCGGGACGATCAGCACCGGAATTCGCGCATCGAGCCGCATCGCTACCCTTTCCGTGACGGCCGGCCTGCTGGACACCGGCCGCAGGCTTTGTGAGAACCCTCGGTCCCCGCTTCCATCAAGACGTAGGCATCCCGCCGCGCCGCCGCATCCCGCCGGCCGGGCTGGCGGCCAAGGCGGGTCGCCACGGACAGGACCCGAATGACCCGCCCTCACCTCCTCGATGTCCTGAAGGACCAGATCCTGCTCTGCGACGGCGGCATGGGCTCGCGCGTGCAGATGCTGGATCTGCAGGTGGAGGCCGACTACTGGAACCGCGAGAACTGCACCGAGGTACTCAATCTGTCCCGACCCGAGCTGGTGCGCGAGATCCATCGCGGCTATTTCGAGGCGGGCGCCGACATGGTCGAGACCAACAGCTTCGGCGGCTCGCCGATCACCCTGGCCGAGTTCGACCTGGAGGACCGCACCCACGAGATCAACCGGATCGCGGGCGAGCTCGCGCGAGAGGCGGCGGACAGCTTCTCCGACGGCCGCCACCGCTACGTGATCGGCTCGATCGGGCCCGGCACCAAGCTGCCTTCGCTCGGCAACATCGCCTACGATCCGCTGGAGGCCGCACTCGCCGCCCAGTGCCGCGGCCTGATCGCGGGCGGGGTGGATGCGCTGCTGATCGAGACCTGCCAGGACACGCTGCAGATCAAGGCCGCCGTCAACGGCGCCAAGGTCGCGCGGCTCGAGGCCGGCACCGACACGCCGATCTTCGTGCAGGTGACGGTCGAGACCACCGGCACCCTGCTGGTCGGACCCGACATCGCGGCGGCGGCCACCGCCATCCATGCCCTCGACGTGCCGCTGCTGGGGCTCAACTGCGCCACCGGGCCGCAGGAGATGTCCGAGCACGTGCGGTGGCTCGCCGCCAACTGGCCGCGGCTGCTCTCGGTGCAGCCCAATGCCGGGCTGCCGGAGCTGGTCGACGGCAAGACGCACTACCCGCTGACCCCGCACGAGATGGCGAGCTGGATCGAGCGCTTCATCGAGGAGGACGGGCTCAACCTGGTCGGCGGCTGCTGCGGCACCTCCACGCCCCACATCCAGGCGCTGGACGCGATGCTGCGCCGCCGGACCACGGGACCGCGCCGCCCGGCGCCGGTCGCCCGCCGGCCGGTCTGGATCCCCTCGGTCGCCAGCCTCTACAGCCAGACCCCGCTGCGCCAGGAGAACAGCTACTTCTCCATCGGCGAGCGCTGCAACGCCAACGGCTCGCGGAAATGGCGCGAACTGCAGGAGGGCGGCGACTGGGACGGCTGCGTGGCGGTCGGGCGCGAGCAGGCGGCCGAGGGCTCCAATGCGCTGGACGTCTGCACCGCCTTCGTTGGCCGCGACGAGGTCATGGAGATGGACGAGGTGGTGCGCTGCTTCACGAGCTCGGTGAACGCGCCGCTGGTGATCGACAGCACCGAGACGCCGGTGATCGAGAGCGCGCTGAAGCTGCATGGCGGCAAGCCGATCATCAACTCGATCAATTTCGAGGATGGCGAGGACACCGCCGCCGAGCGCCTGATCCTCGCGCGCAGGTTCGGCGCCGCCATCGTGGCGCTGACCATCGACGAGCAGGGCATGGCCAAGACGCCGGCCGACAAGCTGCGCATCGCCGAGCGGCTGGTCGCGTTTGCCTGCGACACGCACGGGCTGCCGCAGTCGGACCTGCTGATCGACCCGCTGGTGCTGACGATCGCCACCGGCATGGAGGATGACCGCAAGCTCGGCCAGTGGACGCTGGAGGGCATCAAGGCGATCCGCGACCGCTTCCCCGACGTGCAGATCGTGCTCGGGCTGTCCAACGTCAGCTTCGGGCTGAACCCGGCGGCGCGCGCGGTGCTGAACTCGGTGTTCCTCGACCATGCGGTGCGCGCCGGCATGACCGCGGCGATCGTGCATGTCAGCAAGATCCGCCCGCTGCACCTGATCCCGGCCGAGGAGGTGCAGGTGATGGAGGACCTGATCTTCGACCGCCGCACCGAGGAGTACGACCCGCTGCAGAAGGTGCTGGCGATGTTTGCCGAGCGCAAGCTGGCCGATGCGGTCAAGAAGGTCCGCGCCGAGACCGTCAAGGGCCGGCTGCGCGACCGCATCGTCGATGGCGACCGCAAGGGGCTGGAGGCCGAGCTCGACCAGGCGCGCGAAACCATGCCGCCGCTCGACATCATCAACACCATCCTGCTCGACGGCATGAAGACGGTGGGCGAGCTGTTCGGCTCGGGCAAGATGCAGCTGCCCTTCGTGCTGCAGTCGGCCGAGACCATGAAGGCGGCGGTGGCGCATCTGGAGCCGCACATGGAGCGCGTCGAGGGGCAGGCGCGCGGCACCATCGTGCTCGCCACCGTCAAGGGCGACGTGCACGACATCGGCAAGAACCTGGTCGACATCATCCTGACCAACAACGGCTACCGGGTCTGCAACCTCGGCATCAAGGTGCCGCTCGCCGACATGATCGCAGCCGTGCGGTCGGAAAAGGCCGACGCCATCGGCATGTCCGGCCTGCTGGTGAAGTCGACCGTGGTGATGCGCGAGAACCTGGAGGAGATGGCCCGCCAGGGGCTGGACATCCCGGTGCTGCTGGGGGGTGCGGCGCTGACCCGCAACTATGTCGAGGAGGAGTGCGTCGCGGCCTATGGCGGCAGCGGCAATGGCGGCCGCGTCGCCTATGCGCGCGATGCGTTCGACGGGCTGACGCTGATGGACAAGGTCGCCACCGGCGAGCTCGACACCTATCTCGGCGCCATCCAGTCGCGCCGACAGGGCAAGGCGCGCACGGTCAAGCGGACGCCGGAGCTTGCCGAGGCGCGCGGCTTCCGGCCGATCGACAGCCCCGCAGCACAGGCCCGTCGTCGCGAACTGAATCGCGGGCTCGTGGTGTCGGAGCCGCCCTTCTGGGGAGCGCGCGTGGTCGAGGCGACGCCGAACGCGGTGATCCCGTTCCTCAATGAACGCAGCCTGTACCAGTTCCAATGGGGCTTCCGGAAGCAGGGCCGCTCGCTCGAGGAGTTCCTGGCCTGGGCCAAGGGGGAGCTGCGGCCGGTGATGAAGCGCATGCTCGCTTTGTGCGCAGAGCAGAACATCCTGAGGCCGCAGGCGATCTACGGCTACTGGAAGGCGGCAGGCCAGGGCAACGAGCTGATCCTGTTCGAGCCGGACGGCACCACCGAGGCCGTCCGCTTCGCGCTCCCCCGGCAGCCGCGCGAGGATGGCGCCTGCATCGCCGACTTCGTGCGCGACGTCGATGACGAGGGTCGCGACGTGGTCGGGCTGCAGGTGGTGACGGTCGGCCAGAAGGCGTCCGACGTCGCGCGCATCTGGTTCGAGGCGAACCGCTACCAGGACTACCTGTATCTGCACGGGCTGTCGGTGGAGATGGCGGAAGCGATGGCGGAATACGCCCACAAGCGCATGCGCGCCGAGCTCGGCTTCGCGGGCGAGGACGACCGCGACATGGACCGGCTGCTGAGCCAGGGCTATCGCGGCTCGCGCTACTCGTTCGGCTATCCCGCCTGCCCGAAGCTCGAGGACCAGGAGCCGCTGCTGCGGCTGCTGGGGGCGGAACGGGTCGGCGTCAGCCTGTCGGACGGCTGGCAGCTGCATCCGGAGCAGTCCACCAGCGCGCTCGTGCTGTTCAACCCGGCGGCGAAATACTTCTCGGTCTAGGCAGGCGGATGGTGCCGGTTTTGCGACGGATCCAGGAAACCGCACCAACTGCCTGAAGCAGTCTTAGTAACAGAACGTTAGAATTTCGTTGCCTGATCGTTGTCACTGCCGGTAAGCCTTGTTCTTCCGCGTGGGAAACGAACCGCGCTCTGGCCGATTGGAGGCGTGATCATGGCAAGCAGCTATGACCTGACGAGTGGCGTCGAATTCGACTACAGCTACAACAGCACGTTTCCCGTCGCGACAGGCACCATCTTCAGCGCGTTCAGCACGTCGGGCCTCAGCATCGTCACCGTCAGCTTCGGCATGCTTCAGCTGACGGTCGGCGGCATCGTCAATGCCGGCTACTTCTCGCATGTCACCTACAACCCGACGCTGAACGGCACGCTCACCACGGCGTTCGACATCGGCTACACGTCGCAGGCCTCGACCTCCTCGTACTACACCACGGCGGCAAACAAGCTCACTTCGCTGCCGGACGGCAACGGGCCGTCGGATGCCAACAGCGGTTTCGGCACGCTCGAGCTGGGCAGCAACCTCGCCAACGCGACGCTGGCCGGCGGGATCAGCTTCAAGGGTGCGGGCAACACGCTCATCCTGGACGGAAGCACCGTCTCGCTTGACCTTGCGACCACGATCAACAACTTCCAGGGCGCCAACGACCAGATCGTGTTCAGCGGCGTCGCCTACAGCGCAGCGACGATCACCGGCTACAGCAGCGGCGTGCTGAGCTTCACCAACGCCGGCGTCACCCACCACATCACCTTCGGCAACATGGCCGCAGGCGTTTCGGCGGCCAACTTCACCGTCACCAACGCGGCAATGCTCGAGGGCGGCAACAGCTCGGCCTACACCGGCGAGCTGGTGATCAGCTACGTCCCCTGCTTCCTGCGCGGCACGATGATCGCGACGCCGGCAGGCGAGGTCGCGGTCGAGACGCTGCGCGCCGGCGACCTGGTGACGGTCGTCGAGCAGGGCCGCCTCGTGGCGCGGCCGCTCAGCTGGACCGGTGGCCAGTCCATCCGCGCCGCCGACTTCGGCGGGCGCGACGAGGCGTTCCCGATCCGCATCCTCAAGGACGCCTTCGCCGCCGGCGCCCCGCATCGCGACCTGCTGGTCACGCCCGAGCACTGCATCCTGACGGAGGCGGGACTCACCCCGGCGCGCATGCTGGTCAACGGCGCCTCGATCCTGATCGACCGCAGCATCGCCGAATACGACTTCTTTCACGTCGAACTCGATCGGCACGGCATCCTGCTGTCCGAAGGCCTCACCACCGAGAGCTACCTCGACAGCGGCAATCGCGGCCACTTCGTGGGCGACGCCGCGGTCCAGACCCGGTCCGGCCTGGCGACCGCAGCACCGCTGGCGGTCGGGCGGGATCTGGTCGAGCCGATCTGGAGCCGTCTTGCCGACCGGGCCCGCAGTCTCGGCCTCGATGCCGCGCGCCCTGCCGTCGCCCTGACCGACAAGCCGGACCTGCGCCTGCTGCTCGATGACGGACACGAGCTCGCCGCGTGCTGGCACAACGACCAGCGCCACATGTTCCACGTGCCACGCGGCATGCGGCCGGTGCGGCTGCTGTCGCGGTCGTCGGTGCCGGCGGAAGTGGTGGGGCCGTTCCTCGACGACCGCCGGGTCCTCGGCGTCGCCGTCGACAGGCTCGTGCTCTGGAGCGGCCTTGATGAGCGGATCCTGCCGGCAGACGGGCTCGCGCTGAATGGCTGGCATCAGACGGAAGGCGGGCTGCGCTGGACCAACGGCAATGCCGAGCTCGATCTCCCACCGGCCGGCACCGACACCTTTCTCGACATCCACGTGGCAGCCCTCATGCGCTACCGCGACGACGACCTCCCGCTGGCTGCGTGAAGCCCGGCCGGGCGCGAGCGCGCCGCCGACGCATTTAATCCGGCCCCGCCGGCTGCGACGGGGTGCGTTGCGTCCCGGACGCACCATCTCCAACCGATGGCCCAGCACCCGACCGCCGAGACCAGCCTGGACACGCTGTGGCACCACAGCGCGGCGGGCTCCTGCGAGCCGTCCTCGCCGAACGGTGCGGCGCAGATCAGGCGCCTGGCGCAGGAACTCGGCGAGCAGGCGATACAATGCGTGTCGGACACGCTGGGCGGCCGGCGTGAGGCGCTGGTGCAGGCCAGCGCCACGGTGCTCGCGACGCTGGTCTCGCTGTGGGCGGCCTGCGGCCTGTCGCCGGACGAGATCTGGGTCGAGCTGCACAAGCGCGAGCAGCTCGGCAGCCTGCTGATGCAGCTCAACCAGGCGCAGGGGCAGGTGCCGCGACGGCTGCTCAAGCCCTGGCGCGTGGACAGCACCAAGCTGCCCTGAGCGGCACGGGCGCCGCCCAGGCATGACAGGCTCCGGCATGACAGGCTCCGGCATGACAGATCTGGCATGCCGGGGGTGGCGCCGCGGCACCGGCGGGGCGATATAGCCGCCATCGTGATCCCGCACCCGCTTTCCCGACTCCGGACCATGCCTCGATCGCCGTCAGGCGGCCCGGCCTCATGAGCTGGCCCGACCTGGCTGTGCTGGCGATCCTGCTGGTGTCCGCCCTGATCGGCCTGATGCGGGGCTTCGTCCGCGAGGCGCTGGGGCTGTGCGCCTGGATCGGTGCCGCGCTGCTGGCGATCCGGCTGTATCCGCAGGCGCTGCCGCTGTCGCGCCGGCTGATCGGCGACGACTCGGTCGCCGACCCGATCGCGTTCCTGGTGGTGTTCGCGGTGCTGCTGATCGCCTTTCTGCTGATCGCGGCGGCCCTTGGCGGGCTGGTGCGCGGCTCGCTGCTGGGCGGGCTCGACCGGATCGTCGGCTTCGGCTTCGGGCTGCTGCGCGGCTTCGCGGTGCTGGTGATCGCCTATCTGGTGGTGGTGCCGCTGCTGCCGGTCGCGGGCTGGTCGGCGACGCTGCGCCAGAGCCGGAGCCTGCCCTATATCCAGCAGGGCGCGGTCTTCGTGGCAGGCCGTCTGCCGGACCGGTTCCGCCCCGACCTCCCGAGCTCCCCTGCCGGGGGGGATCGTGCCACATGATCGCCGCGCATCGGATCGCGGCAGGAGATGCCCGTCATGATCGACCCGTTCGGCCTGCCCGTCCCTTCCGTCGACAGAGCGACCCTGGGCGACCCTGAGGGCATCCACGACGACGACAAGCCGCACGAGGAATGCGGCGTGTTCGGCATCTGGAACGCCCACGACGCCGGCGCCATGACGGCACTCGGGCTGCATGCGCTGCAGCATCGCGGCCAGGAAGCGACCGGCATCGTCTCGTTCGTCAAGGAAGGGGCCAGCGACGGCGCCCGCTTCCACACCCACAAGGGCCTGGGCCTGGTCGGCGACGTGTTCGGCGACGCGCGCATCATCGGCGGCCTGCCGGGCCATGCCGCGGTCGGCCACAACCGCTACGCCACCACCGGGGCCACGGTGATGCGCAACGTGCAGCCGCTCTACGCCGAGTTCGAGTTCGGCGGCCTGGCGGTCAGCCATAACGGCAACCTGACCAACGCCAGCAACCTGCGCCGCGCCCTGGTGCGGCGCGGCTGCATCTTCCAGTCCACCACCGACAGCGAGGTGTTCATCCACCTCATCGCCATCAGCCTGTACTCCACCGTGGTCGACCGGCTGACCGACGCGCTGAAGCAGGTGATCGGCGCCTACTCGCTGGTGGTGCTGAGCCAGGAGGCGCTGATCGGCGTGCGCGACCCGCTCGGCGTGCGGCCGCTGATCCTGGGCCGGATCGACCAGAACAAGCCGGGCCAGCCGGGCGGTGACAAGCCGTCCTGGGTGCTGGCCAGCGAGACCTGCGCGCTCGACATCGTCGGCGCCGAGTTCGTGCGCGACGTCGAGGCGGGCGAGATCGTCATCATCGACGACAGCGGCGTGCGCTCGATCCGGCCGTTCGGCGACCGGCCGGGCCGGTTCTGCGTGTTCGAGTACATCTACTTCGCCCGCCCCGATTCCGTGCTGGACGGGCACGGCGTGTATGCGGCGCGCAAGCGCATCGGCGTTGAGCTGGCGCGCGAAAGCCCGGTCGAGGCCGACGTGATCGTGCCGGTGCCGGACTCCGGGGTGCCCTCGGCGATGGGCTATGCGACGGCGAGCGGCATCCCGTTCGAGCTCGGCATCATCCGCAACCACTATGTCGGCCGCACCTTCATCGAGCCGACCGACCAGATCCGCAACCTCGGCGTGAAGCTGAAGCATTCTGCCAACAAGGCGATGATCGAGGGCAAGCGCGTCATCCTGGTCGACGACTCGATCGTGCGCGGCACCACCAGCCGCAAGATCGTCGAGATGGTCCGCGCGGCCGGCGCGGCCGAGGTGCACATGCGCATCTCCTCGCCGCCCACCACCCATAGCTGCTTCTACGGCATCGACACGCCCGAGCGCGGCAAGCTGCTGGCCGCCAACCACGACACCGAGGAGATGGCCCGCCTGATCGGCGCCGACAGCCTGGCCTTCATCTCGCTGGACGGGCTGTACCGGGCGCTGGGCCGGCCCGAAGGCCGCGATGCCGACAATCCGTTCTATTGCGACGCCTGCTTCACCGGCCAGTACCCGATCAGCCTCGCCGACATCGACGAGAACAGCCGGGCGGCACGGCCGACCATGTTGTCCGAGGCGGGCTAGTCCCGCCCGTCGACACGACAGGTTGATCGGTGCGACGCGTCCCACGACCGGACGCGACCGGCCAGGCTGCGTTGTGGCTCGACACGGAACGCAAGGAGACACCCATGGCCGATCTCAGCCAGATCAAGGAACACGCGCCTGTTATCGGCGCGGACGGCGTGCATGTCGGCACCGTCGATCATGTCCAGGGCGACCGGATCAAGCTCACCAAGACCGACTCGCCCGATGAGAAGCACCACTACATCTCCATCGGCCTGATCGCCGAGGTCGAGGACGGCACCGTTCGCCTGTCCGCCAATGCCGACGTGGCGATCACCCTCGAGGAGACGGAGTAGCCGCAACCCGGCCTGCTCCCGAACCCGCGGGATGACGCGTCGCCGATCGGGCAGCGCGCCGGTCCCGGAACTGCTCGCTGATCCGCAGGATGCGCATTCCATGAAGATGAACGTTACCCTCAAGCCGCTGGCCGAGCAGACCGTGGTCATCACCGGCGCTTCGTCGGGGATCGGCCTCGCCACCGCTCGGCTGGCCGCCAAGCGCGGCGCCAAGCTGGTCCTGACCGCCCGCAGCGCAGGCGCCCTGCAGCAGCTTGTCGACGAGATCAACGGCGCCGGCGGCACCGCCAGCCTCGTGGTGGCCGACATCGCCCGCGAGGAGGATGTCCGGACGATCGCGCAGCACGCCATCGACACCTATGGCGGCTTTGATACCTGGATCAACAATGCCGGCGTCGGCCTCTACGGGGCCGTGGACAGCGTGCCGATCGAGGACATGCGCGCGCTGTTCGAGACCAACTTCTGGGGCCTGGTCTATGGCTCGCGCGAGGCGGTGGCGCACCTGAAGCAGCGCGGCGGCGCGCTGATCAATCTCGGCAGCGAGGTTTCGGAGCGCTCGGTGCCGCTGCAGGGCATCTACTGCGCCTCCAAGCACGCCATCAAGGGTTTCACCGAGGCGCTGCGCATGGAGCTGGAGGATGAGGGCGCGCCGGTCTCGGTCAGCCTGATCAAGCCCGGCCAGATCGACACGCCGTTCACCGTGAACGCCAAGAACTTCCTGTCCTCCGAGCCGCATCACGTGCCGCCGGTCTATGCGCCGGATGCGGTGGCGCGCGCGATCCTGCACTGCGCCGAGAAGCCGTCCCGCGACGTGTTCGTGGGCGGCGGCGGCCGTCTGGTGGCGGCCTTGGGCCATATCGCGCCCGGCCTGACCGACAAGATCATGGAGGCGACGGTCATCCCCGGCACGCCGAGCGGCCGCGCCGCGCGGCGGCCCAAGGAGGGCAGCGTGCTTGACGTGCCGTCCGAGCATCTGGCGGAGCGAGGCAACTACGAGGGTTTCGTCCAGAAGGTCAGCGTCTACACCGAGGCGCGCCTGCATCCGGTGATCGCCGGCACCATCCTGGCCGGTGTCAGCTTCATGCTGTCGCGCCTGTTCTCCTCCTCGTCGCATCGTCCGGTCAGGATCGACGGCAGGAAGGGTCCGAGCACCGCCAAGGCGCTGCATATCCGGCTCGAGGCGCGCAAGGGCCGCGAGGCCGAGGTGGAGAAGCTGCTGCTCGACATCCTGGACAGCGTGAACTCCGAGCCCGGCACCCGGCCCTGGTTCGGCGCCAGGCTGAACCGCCGGGTGTTCGAGATCTTCGAGACGTTTCCAAGCGAAGCCGGACGCCGCGCGCATCTGTCCGGCGCGGGTGCGGCACTGCTGATGAAGCGTTCCAACGACCTGCTGGTGCGCCCGGCGCAGATCAGCAAGCTCGACGTGGTCGGCGCGAAGTTCGACTGAGCACGAATGGCGGTGCCGGTCCGGCCGGCACCGCCGCTTCAGTCGGCGGCATGCTGCCGCGCCAGCCCTACCAGATCGAGCGCCAGGGCCTCGGCCACCCGGATGCCGTCGATCCCGGCGGTCATGATGCCGCCGGCATAGCCGCAGCCCTCGCCGGCCGGATACAGCCCGCGCGTGTTGAGGCTCTGCAGGTCGGCGCCGCGGGTGATCCGCACCGGCGAGGAGGTGCGGGTCTCGACGCCGGTCATCACCGCATCCGCCATGTCGAAGCCCCGGATCTGCTGGCCGAACCGGGGCAGCGCCTCGCGGATCGCCGGGATCGCGTAATCCGGCAGGCACAAAGCGAGGTCGGTCGGGGTGACCCCGGGCGTATAGGACGGCACCACCTCGCCCAGCATCGTCGAAGGGCGGCCTGCCAGCAGGTCGCCCACCCGCTGCGCCGGCGCCCGGTAGCCGCCGCCGCCGGCTTGGTAGGCCAGGCTTTCCCAGTGGCGCTGGAACGCCATGCCGGCCAGCGGACCGTCGCCATAGGGTGCGAAGTCGGCTGGGGTCAGCCCGACGACGATGCCGGCATTGGCGTTGTTCTCGGCGCGCGAGTACTGGCTCATGCCGTTGGTGACCACCCGCCCTGCCTCCGACGTGGCGGCAACGACCGTGCCGCCCGGGCACATGCAGAAGCTGTAGACGCCGCGCCCGTTGGCGGCGTGGTGCACCAGCTTGTAGTCGGCGGCGCCCAGCAGCGGGTTGCCGGCGTTGTCGCCAAAGCGGGCGCGGTCGATCACCGATTGCGGGTGCTCGATGCGCACGCCGATCGAGAGCGGCTTGGCCTGCATCGACACGCCCGCCGCCAGCAGCGCCTCGAAGGTGTCGCGGGCGCTGTGGCCGATCGCCAGCACCACGTGGCGGGCCTCGATGCTGCTGCCATCCGCCAGGGTGAGCCCCTCGATGCGCCGCCCGCCATCGCGGTCCCGGCCGACCGCGAACGACGTCACCCGGGCGCCGAACCGGTACTCGCCGCCCAGCGCCTCGATCTGCGTGCGGATGCGCTCCACCATCGTCACCAGCCGGAAGGTGCCGACATGCGGCTTGGAAACGGTCAGGATCTCCTCCGGCGCGCCGGCGGCCACGAACTCGTGCAGCAGCTTGCGGCCGTAATGCTGCCGGTCGCTGACCTGGCTGTAGAGCTTGCCGTCGGAAAAGGTGCCGGCGCCGCCCTCGCCGAACTGCACGTTGCTTTCCGCGGTGAGCTCGGACCGGCGCCACAGCGCGAAGGTGTCGACGGTGCGCTGCCTGACCGCCCGGCCGCGCTCGACGATCAGCGGGCGCAGGCCCATCTGCGCCAGGATCAGCCCGGCCAGCAGCCCGCACGGCCCGGCGCCGATCACCACCGGACGGCTGAAGCCGGGCCGGCTCGCCTGTGCCGCCCCGCCATCGGTGACGAAGCGGTAGCCCATGTCCGGGGCGCGCTGGACGTGGCTGCCGCCCGCATGGCGCGCCAGCACCGCATCCTCGTCGCGCACCGCGGCGTCGAAGGTGTAGACCAGGCACACGGCGCCGCGCCGCCTGGCGTCGTAGCCGCGCCGGAACAGCGCGTGCGACAGCACGTCGGCCTCCGCCACGCCGAGACGCGCCGCGATCGCCGGCACGATCGCCTCCGGGCCGTGATCGAGCGGCAGCTTGAGTTCGGTGAGTCGCAGCATGCGGGAACCTGGGACATGATGGCATCGAGACGAGCCACCGATGAGGTGGCGCTCGATATCGCCCCGGCATCGGGTGCACGCAAGCGCTGGACGGGAACGACGGTGGATGTCTCCGATGCATGATCACGCCCACGAGCACGGACAAGGACACGACCACGGTCATGGGCACACCCATGCGCACGGCCACGTGCACGCGCCGGCGAGCTTCGGTGCCGCCTTTGCGATCGGCATGGCGCTGAACCTCGCCTATGTCGCCGGCGAGGCGTTGTATGGTGTCGCCGCCGGATCGCTCGCTCTGCTGGCGGATGCGGGCCACAATCTCGGCGACGTGCTGGGGCTGGGCGCCGCCTGGCTCGCCGCGTCGCTCGGCCGCCGGCGTCCGAGCAGCCGCTTCACCTACGGGCTGCGCCGCTCCTCGATCCTGTCGGCGCTGTTCAACGCGATGCTGTTGCTGGTGGTCACCGGCGGCATCGCCTGGGAGGCGGTGCGGCGGCTGCTGCATCCGGATCCGGTCGCAGGCCGCATCGTGATGGTCGTGGCCGCGATCGGCATCGCGGTGAACGGCGCCACCGCGCTGCTGTTCATGTCAGGCCGCAAGGACGATCTCAACATCCGCGCGGCCTTCCTGCACATGGCCTCCGACGCCGCCACCGCCGCCGCGGTCGTGGTGGCGGGCCTGCTGATCACCCTGACCGGCTGGCTGCGCATCGATCCGGCGGTCAGCCTGGTCGTGGCCGTGGTCATCGTGATCGGCACCTGGTCGCTGCTGCGCCAGTCGATCGATCTGGCGCTGGACGCCGTGCCGCCCGGCATCGACCGCTCCGCCGTCGAGCTCTACCTGCGCGGCCTGCCCGGCGTCGCCGACCTGCACGACCTGCACATCTGGGGCATGAGCACGACCGAGACCGCGCTCACCGCGCATCTGGTGCGGCCGGGACAGGCGCCCGACGACGCGCTGCTGCGCGACGCCGCCTCCACCCTCAGCCGCCGTTACGGCATCGGCCACGCCACCTTCCAGGTGGAATGCGGAACCGACGGGGAGCCCTGCGCGCTGGCCAGCGCGAACGTCGTCTGAACCGTGCGGCGGGATCCGGGTGGGATGCGGCTGCCGGTGGTGCCGGCCGACCCCGACCGCTCAGAACAAGGCGAGCTGCGCCGCTCCAGCTCGTGCCGCCGATGCCGACACGCCGCGCGGCAATGGCGGGACTGCGAAATGCCGCGTTTCCAGGACGGTGCGATCGGTCAGGCCATGCTGCCGCGCGGCGCGCGCGAAACGCTGCGACAGCAGATCGGCATAGACCCCCCGGCCGGTGAAGCGCTGGCCGAAGCGGCTGTCGTTCAGCTTTCCTTCACGCGTCTCGCGTATCAGCTTCAGCACGTGCGCGGCCCGCAGGGGATAGTGCTGATGCAGCCAGGTCTCGAACATCTCCCGCAGCTCGAGCGGCAGGCGCAGCAGCCCGTAGCCGGCGTCGCAGGCGCCGGCCGCGGCGCCGGCGGCCAGGATGCGTTCGAGCTCGGCATCGTTCAGGCCGGGGATCATCGGCGCCGCGAGAACCCCCGCCGGGATGCCGGCCGCGGACAGGTGCGCGATCGTCGCCAGACGCCGCTCCGGGGTCGCCGCCCGCGGCTCCATGCGGCGCGCCAGCGCCGGATCGAGCGTGGTGACCGACAGCCAGACCCGCACCAGGCCGCGCCGCGCCATCCGCTTGAGGATGTCGACGTCCCGCACGACACCGGTCGACTTGGTGACGATGCTGACCGGATGGCCGAAACGGTCCAGCACCTCGAGCACCTGACGCGTCAGCGCCAGGGTGCGGTCGACCGGCTGATAGGGATCGGTGTTGGAGCCGAGCGCCATCCGCTGCGGCTCGTAGCCCGGACGGCGCAGCTCGCGCTCGAGCAGCGCCGCGATCTCCGGCTTGAAGGTCAGCATGGTCTCGAAATCGAGCCCGGGCGAGTAGCCGAGATAGGCGTGGCTCGGGCGGGCATAGCAGTAGACGCAGCCATGCTCGCAGCCGCGATAGGGATTGATCGAGCGGTCGAAGCCCAGATCGGGGCTGTCGTTGCGCGAGATCGCGCTGCGGCTGCGGTCGGGCGTCAGGGTGGTGCGCACGGCGGGCGGCGCCAGCTGCTCGATCTCGATGCTGGCCCATCCGTCGTCGAAGGGCTGGGTCCGATGCGCCTCGAAGCGGTTGCCGCAATTATCCGACACGCCGCGTCCCTTGCGGACCGGTGCGGCCGCAGGTGCTTCCCGACCCGCCTCCTGCAACATCGTGCCAGCTCCATGCCCCGGCCGGCTCCAGCTCCGGCCGCAACCTTGCCGCAGGCTGCTCCGCTTTCCCCCGCCAATCAAGAACAAAACAAGAATACGCGTGATGGTGCCCGGCCTGCAACGGTCGGCCGCGCAGTCGGCGTGATGTCGCAAAACCGTTGGGCCGGCGGACCGGGACACTATAATGTCGACAACCTGGCCAGGGCTGAACGGATGGGCCACCAGAGCGAACGCTCAACGACCCGCCTGTTTCGAGATAGTGCTGCCTCATGCCCCTGATCGCCATCCTCGATGACCGCATCACCAACCGGAACATCTACGCGCGCCTCGCCGCGTCGCTCGAGGACGCGGCCGACGTGGTGACCTTCGACGATCCGCGCGCAGCCCTCGACTGGCTGCAGCGCAACGAGGCCGACCTGGTCATCACCGACTTCAAGATGCCGCATCTCGACGGAGCCGAGTTCACCCGGCAGTTCCGGGCGTGTCCGGGCTGCCTCGACATCCCGGTGGTGGTCATCACGGCCTATGACGACCGCTCGTTCCGGCTGCAGGCGCTGGAAGCGGGCGCCACCGACTTCCTGCAGAGTCCGGTCGACCATGCCGAGTTCGTCACCCGGGGCCGCAACCTGCTGCGGATGCACCGCCAGCACCGGATCATCCAGCTGCGCGCGCGAGAGCTCGAGGTCGAGCTGCAGAACAGCGAGCTGTCGCGCGAGAAGCTGATGCGCGACAACCGCGAGGCGCTGGCCCAGGTGATCGACACCGTGCCGGCCTTCATCAGCGCCGCCGACGCCCACGGCCAGATCGTGTTCGTCAACGCATCCCAGTCCGCCCTGGCCGAAGAAGCGCTGCAGGGCGGCCATGGCGTCGGACCGGCCGCGGACGCGCCGACGGCGGATGACCAGCCCGCAGCCGCGACGGACCGCACGCAGCCCTCGCTGGTGTTCGGCCGGGAATATGAGCAGCGCAGCCGGTCGCTCGACTCGCTGGTGTTCAGGAGCGGCAATCCGCTGCCGGCCTTCGAGCAGGAGGTCGTGGACAGGCACGGCCGCCGCCGCATCCTGCTGACCACCAAGTCGCCGCTGCGCGACGGCGCCGGCGCGCTCGGCAGCGTGCTGACCACCTCGCTCGACATCACCGACCGCAAGCGGGCCGAGCAGCATCTGCAGCACGTGGCGAGCCATGACGGACTCACCGACCTGCCGAACCGGCTGCTGCTGCGCGAGCGGCTGGAGCACAGGCTGGCCCGGAGCAGCCGGTCCGCCCGGCTGACCGCCCTGCACTTCCTCGACCTCGACCGCTTCAAGGAGGTCAACGACCAGATGGGCCACCATTGCGGCGACATGCTGCTCAAGGACGTGGCGCAGCACCTGACCGCCTGCGTCGACAAGCAGGACACGGTGGCGCGCATCGGCGGCGACGAGTTCGCGATCCTGCAGACCGGCCTCGATCATCCCGACCAGGCGGCCGAGCTGGCTGGCCGGATCATCCGGCTGATCAGCCAGCCGAGCCTGCATTGCGGCCAGGAGATCTCGATCAGCGGCAGCATCGGCATCACGCTGCATCCGACCGACAGCATCAATACCGAGGAGCTGCTGCGCAACGCCGATCTCGCCATGTACCAGGCCAAGAGCAGCGGCCGGAACAGCTACCGCTTCTTTGTCGCCGACATGAACGAGCGGGTCAGCCGGACGCTGCGGCTCAAGCGGCAGATCCGGCAGGGACTGCAGGCGGGCGAGTTCGTGCTGCACTACCAGCCGCAGATGAGCCTGCGCACCGGCCGCATCGCCGGCGTCGAGGCGCTGCTGCGCTGGAATCATCCGACCCAGGGGCTGCTCGGCCCCAACGAGTTCCTGCCGGTGGCCGAGGAGGGCGGCCTGGGTGCGGAGATCGACGACTGGGTGCTGAGACGCGCCTGCCAGGACGCGGTGCATTGGCAGCAGCGCGGGCTGGGCTCCGTGCGGGTCGGCGTGAACATGTCGCCGGTCAGGATCGGCACCGTCAGGACACGCCAGCTGATCACCCAGGTGCTGGACGAGACCGGTCTCGACCCGTCGCTGCTGGAGCTGGAGCTGACCGAGCGCGAGCTGGTGGAGGATCTCAACGTCGCCGCGCAGGTGCTGAGGGAACTGCGTCTGCTGGGCGTGGGCATGGCGATCGACGATTTCGGGATCGGCTACTCCTTCCTGAGCTACGTGAAGAGCTTTCCGGTCGACCGGCTGAAGATCGACCAGTCCTTCGTGCGCAACCTGCACACCGACACCAACGACGCGGCGATCGTGCGGGCGATCATCAGTCTGGCGCACGGGCTGCAGATGGCGGTGGTGGCCGAGGGCGTGGAAACGGTCGAGCAGCTGACCTATCTGGCAGGCGAGGGCTGCGACGAGATCCAGGGGTTCTATTTCAGCCGGCCGCTGCCGTCGGCCGAACTGGAAGACATCTTGCAGAAGGAAGCGGCGGTCACCGATGTCTGACGCACCGACAGCCCAACCGCCCATGGCGCCGGAGGCCGCCTCGACCAGGGCGGCGATCGCCCGCTCCGAGCTCGAGATGAGCCTCAACCGGTTCATGTTCTGCCTGGTCATCGGCATCTACGTGTCAGCCATCCATGCGCCGGGCTTCCGTGCCGGGCTTGCCTACATCGTCGGCTACGCCGTGTTCACGACCCTGCTGTTCGCCAGCATCCGCCGCAGCCCCGGCGCGAACCTCGCGCGCGCGGCACTCGCACTTCTTGGCGACTTCACGACGATCTCGTTCGAGATGCATGCCGGCGGTGCCGCCGCGTCGGTGTTCTATCCGATCTATCTGTGGGTCATCCTCGGCAACGGCTTCCGGTTCGGGATGCGGTTCCTGTTCCTTGCCATGGGCGCCGCGCTGACCGGCTTTGGCATCGTGTGCCGGACGACGCCGTTCTGGACCATGCAGGACTACCTGCCCTGGGGCCTGTTCGCCGGCCTGATCGTCGTGCCGGCCTATGGCGGCACCCTGATCCGCAAGCTGTCCGCCGCCCGGCGCGACGCGGAAGAAGCGAACCGGACCAAGAGCATGTTTCTGGCCAGCGTCAGCCACAGCGTGCGCACGCCGCTGAACGCGATCCTCGGCAGCACGGCCCTGCTCAAGGACACCTCGCTCGACGGCGAGCAGAACGAGCTGGTGCACAAGCTGCAGATCGGCGCCGACATCCTGACGTCGCTGATCACCGGGCTGCTCGACTTCACGCGGATCGAGTCCAACCGGATGCCGGTCCAGCTGACGGTGGTCGAGATCGGCGTCCTGCTCGGCAACCTGCGCCAGCTGCTGGCGCCCGAAGCGCGGGCCAAGGGGCTGCGGCTGTTCGTGCACATCGCGCCGGACGTGCCGACGCACGTCTTCTGCGACCTGCGCCACCTGCACGAAATCCTGGTGAACCTGGTCAGCAACGCGCTCAAGTTCACCGACCGGGGCGGCATCGTCATCGCCGTCACCGCCGCTCCGCTGGCCGACAACAGCGCGCGCCTGTGCCTGACCGTGTCCGACACCGGCATCGGCATCCGCGAGGAAGCGCAGGGCCGCATCTTCGAGAGCTTCACCCAGGCCGACGCGACCATCATCGACCGGTTCGGGGGCACCGGACTTGGTCTTGCGATCGTCAAGCGGCTGGTGCACCTGCTGGGCGGCACGATCGAGGTGTCGAGCCGGATCGACGAGGGCAGCGTGTTCACCGTCACCCTCGACTGTTCCATCGCGGCCAAGGAGATCGAGGCCGCCAGGACGGCGCCGGTATCGCCGCAGCCCCGTCTCGTGCTGTTCGCGGGCGGCGGCGAGGACATGACGATCGCCGCCCGCCTGGCAACATTCTCGGTTCCGGTTGAGGTGGCAGCCAGTGCTGCGGACCTCGCGTCCCTGCTGAGGATGTCCGATCCGGCAATGCGGGCCCGCACCATCCTGATGCTGCCCTGCCCGTCGCGGAGCGGACGCCTCGACAGGCTGACGCCGATGCTGGCGCTTCTCGACAAGCAGGGGGATCTCCCGCGCCTGCTGGTCACCGACGGGATCGGCGCGGAGGAGGCGGCCGGGCTGCGCCGCCACATCACCAGCTGGATCGGCACGGACTTCGACAGGGACACCCTGAACACCGCGATGCGGTTCTGCCTGGGCCACGTCGCGGACACCCTCGCGGCCCCCGCGCCGGCGTCGCCGACCCGGCGGCTGGAAATCCTGGTCGCCGACGACAACCTCACCAACCAGCGGCTGGTCGCGAAGATCCTCGAGCGGGCTGGCCACGGCGTCCATGTGGTGCGCGACGGCGAGGAGGCGGTGATCGCGCTGTCGGAGCAGCGCTTCGACCTGGCCCTGCTCGACGTGAACATGCCGGTCATGACCGGACTGGACGCTGCCCGGGAATATCGGGTTCTGTCGCTGGGCCAGAAACCGGTCCCGATCGTGGCCCTGACCGCGGACGCGACGCCCGACATGGCCCGTCGCTGCGCAGAAGCCGGCATGACCGACTGCATCACCAAACCGGTTTCGCCGGCCGCCCTGATCGCCCGGATCGACGAGCTGGTCCCGCACGCGGCGGCACCGGTCGGCAATGCCGCCAGCCCGTCGGTGTCGAGCATCCAGTCGCACCCGCGCTTCCGCCTGGCCCTGCCGCCGCTGGATCCGCAGGTCCTGTCCGATCTTGAAGCGCTCGGCGGCCCCGACTTCGTGTCCGAGATGCTGAACGGTTTCGTCGCGGAAGCCAGCGAGGTCATCGAGCTGCTCGCCCGCGCCGCAGCGGCGGCGGATACGGTCTCGTTCCGCAGCCATGCCCATGCCCTGCGCAGCGTCGCCGCCAATGTCGGAGCGCGTGTGCTGCACGAGCTTTGCGGACAGTGTCGCGAGGTGCCGGTCGACGCTTTGCCGGTGGAAGGCGCCCGTCTGGTCCGGCGCTTGTGGATCGAGATCGGGCGCGTGCAGCAGCAGGTCCCCGCTCCCCTGCAGCCGGAGCACTCCTCGAGCTGGATCGGCGACTGATCCCGACGCCCGATCATGGGTTGGCGGCGCGACGGAGCCGGGACCCCATCGCGCCGACGGTCATGCGGGTTTGCAGCACCGAAGGCGCAACCTACTCCGCAGCGACACGCGCCAGAGGCTTCGCCAGACCCTCCAGCCGCTTCTTCTGAGCCGCTGCGAGGCGCTCCATCTTGCGCAGGTCGGGCGCCGTCAGGCCGAGCGCCGCCTCGACCCAGATATCGACCACGTCGCGCAGCTCCTGCTCGGTGACGGGATTGACCCGGCGGCGCGCGCGATAGACCGCTGCGTGCGCATTATGCTTGCGGGCGTTGCGCTCGATATAGTCGCACGCGGCCGCCTCGCCGTCGCCATCCTCGGCCAGCACATCGATGATGCCCATCCCGTGCAGCTCCTCGGCGGTATAGATGCGACCGCTCAGGATCATCTTCTCCGCCCGCATGGCGTCCAGCCGGCGCGACAGGAAGCTGTAGGCGCCCATGCCGGGGAACAGGTTGAACAGGATCTCCGGCAACCCGATCTTGGCGCTGCGCTCGGCGATGATCACGTCATAGGACAGCGCGCACTCGAAGCCGCCGCCGAGCGCATCGCCCTGGATCAGGCCGATCGTCACCACCGGAAGCTCAAAGGCGACCGAGTTGCTGTAGACCACGTCGATGCAGGCATGCGCGTAGTTGCGCATCACCTCCCGGTCGCCGCTGCGGATCTTCTCGGCAAACAGCGCCAGGTCGCCGCCCAGGTTGTAGATGCCCGGAATGCGCGACGCCGAGACGACATATTGCAGCGTGGGGCTGCCGTCGCTCAGCGCCGCCTGGTGCAGCTGCCGCACCGACTGGTGCATCGCGTGCATGTCGCGCAGAAGCTCGGGCGTGAAGCAGGCAAAACCTTCGCCCGGCCGCATGAAATTCCACAAGGTGCGGCGGTGGCTGTCGAGCACGATCTCGAGCGTCTCGAAGCCGTCCGCGAGCGCGGCTTCCACCTCGGATGTCGTGGGGATCGCATGCGGTCCCGGTGAGAGCAGGAGATCGGCCTGAGCAGCGTAGCTTTTCTTCGACTGGATCAGTGTCATGATTCGTCCCTTAAATGAAAGGGCGATGCCGACGCGAACGTCGGTCGATGCAAGGCGCCGGCATCGTCCTGCTGACAATCTGTCTCGAAGAGCGGCAAAGGTTCCACTGCCGAAAACGTTCTCTCAACGCATTGACAGAATCGACTTCGGGTTCGTCCAGAGTTTTAGACAGAACCAGCAAGATGCTCAAAAAATCGTCGAGGCTCGGAAATGAGATAGCGCATGCGCCCGGTCTGGCCGGCGTAGCGGATGCTCAGCGCTTCGACAGATCGAGAATGGCCATGTGCCCGTCCTCGGTGGCAAACGCCAATCCGGCTCCGTCGACGGTAAAGGCGAGCGCCGACACGGCACCTCGTCTTGCATCGCAGATCGGCAGCACCCGCCGGGTTGCGACGTCGGACATGAGCACCGTGCCGTCGGCGAAGCCGGCTGCGACGATATCGTGCTGCGGATGGAAGGCGACGCGCGTGCACAGCGAGTTCGCGACGCCCGCCAGCTCGGTCGGCGCCTTGCCCATCGGCCCGCCGCCGAAGAACGGCCACAGCACCGGCGCCTCCGCACCGCTGGTGGCAAGCCAGCGCCCGTTGCGCGAGAAGCTGAGCGATCGCGTCTTCTGCGGATAGCCGCTCATCCGCATGTTGTGCCCGTCCGGCAGCCGCCAGCCATGCAGCTCGTTCTCCTGCATCGCCGTCACCAGCGCCTCGCCGTCGGGATGCAGGGCGACGGCGATGTGGCTGCCCTTCCAGCTCAGCATGCGGGGCGTGTCGCCCTTGGCGTTGGTGAACCAGAGCGAGGCGCCGTTATAGTGCGAGGCGGCGATGCGCTTGCCCCTGGCATCGAACGCGATGCCGGACACGGTGGTGTCGTGGTCGAGCGTCTTGAGCAGCCGCCCGTCGCCGTCGCGCAGCTCGACCTGCCGGCCGGACGCGGACGCGATCAGCCCCTTCGGCTGCCCGGCGCCGCCGCGTTTCGGCGCCTCGGCGAAGCTCGCCACATGGTCGATCCACCGCCGGCCCTTCGCCAGCGTCGTGACCTCGCCGCCTGCGCCGATGCGGCAGAGCGCGTTGTCGTCGCCGCCGGTCAGGAAGCCGCTGCCCGACACGTCGGCCGACAGCGACAGCACCGCGCCGTCATGCGCCGTCACCCGTCGCCATTCCCCGTCCGCGGCAGCCAGGGGTGCCAGATGCAGCTCGCCGTCGCCGGTGGCGAACGCGGCCACGGTGTTGTCGCGCGACATCGCGCAGGCGACCACGAACCCGTCCGCCCGACGCAGCACGCCGCGCGTGCGCAGCAGATGGTCCGGATCGGCGAGACCCGATGCCTCGCCCATCAGGTCGGTGGCGGCAGTCATCGCGCGCGGCAGCTCTCGAAGCCGCGACGCAGGCGCGGGCGGTTGAGGTCGCGGCCGATGAACACCAGCCGCGAGCTGTGCGCCTCGCCCGCCTTCCAGGGGCCGATGAAGTCGCCGTCGGCCATCATGTGCACCGCCTGGAAGGCGAAGCGATGGGCCTCGCCGGCGAACTGCAGGATGCCCTTGGAGCGCAGGATGTTGCCGCCCTGTTCCTGCAGCAGCGCGCCGATCCAGGCCTGGAACTTGCCCTGGTCCAGCGGCTCGGCGATCTCGAAGGACAGGCTGGACACGTCCTCGTCGTGGCCGTGATGGTCGTCTTCCAGGAAGTCCGGAGCCACCTCGAGCGCCCGGTTCAGGTCGAAGCCGCCCTGGTCCAGCACGTCTGCGAGCGACACGTCGCCGCGCACCGCCCGGTGGATCCGCACGAAGCGGTTGATGCCGCGGATTCGCGTCTCGAGCGACGTCAGCGCCTGCTCGTCAACCAGATCGGTCTTGTTCAGGATGATCACGTCGGCGAACGCGATCTGGTTGCGCGCCTCCACGCTGTCGGCGAGCCGCGCCGGCAGGTTCAGCGCGTCGACCACCGTCACCACCGCATCCAGCCGCGTCCTGGCGCGCACCTCGTCGTCGACAAAGAAGGTCTGTGCCACCGGGGCGGGATCGGCGAGCCCGGTGGTCTCGACGATGATGCCGTCGAACTTGGTGCGCCGCTTCATCAGCGTGCCCAGGATGCGGATCAGGTCGCCGCGCACGGTGCAGCAGATGCAGCCGTTGTTCATCTCGAACACCTCCTCGTCGGCATCGACGACGAGGTCGTTATCCACCCCGAGCTCTCCGAACTCGTTGATCACCACCGCATATTTGCGGCCGTGCTGGGCGGTGAGGATGTGGTTGAGCAGCGTGGTCTTGCCGGCACCCAGATAGCCGGTCAGCACCGTTACCGGCACCAGCGCCGGGTCGGCGGCCGGGCCGGGCCGGGTGTCTGTCGCTGTGTCAGCCATGGTGCGTCTCGCTCTGCGGTTCGGCTGCATATAGGCGGCGGCCGGTCCGCGGCCCAGGGGCGGGGCCAGGCTCGGGGCCGGGTTGGGGAGCGGTGGACCGGACACGGGACGCGGCCTCGACTTCCGCCAGCCCGGCGCCGAGCAGCAGGAAGAGCCAGCCGCCGAGCGGCATGTTGGTGAAGGCGCTGGCCGAGGCGAACGGCCATTCATTGGCCAGCACCGCGGCGAACAGCCCGACCCGCCAGGCCTGCAGCAGGACCCCGCCCGCGCCGGCGTTGGGCCGCAGCAGCCCGTGCGACAGCCGGATCAGCCACGCGCCGATCATGGCGCAGAACAGCACGAGGCCAGGGAGCCCGGCATCGGTCAGCGCCTGCAGGTAGTGGTTGTGGGCATGCTGGACGCAGATGCCGGCCCCGCCGCCCTCGCCGGCAGCGTTGCCCCAGGGCGGCCAACTCTGGAAATAGGCCGGATCGGCGCAGCCGTTGCGGAAGCCGTCGAAGCCAAGCCCGGTGAGCGGGTTGGCGATGCTGATCGACAGCGCCCTCGCATAGATCAGCCCGTAGGGGCTCTGGCCGAAATGATGCAGCTGCCGGCCGAACAGCAGCACCAGGTGGCGGAAGCTGCCCGGCGACACGAAGGCCGACGCCGCCACCAGCAGCGGTGCCGCAACGAGCGCCACCAGCAGCGGCGGCCGCAGCCTGCGCAGCAGCAGGCCGGAAACCAGCAGCCCCAGCAGCAGCAGCAGCAGCGGCATGCGCTGGCCTGCCAGCACGGTCATCGCGATGCCGGCCAGCAGCGGCAGCGGCAGCCCGAGGCGCCACAGCCACCGCCGCGCGGACGACACGCCGTCCGCCGCCCGCTGCGCCAACCAGGCGCTGGCGACCAGCGTCACCGGCAGCAGCAGCCGCGACAGCGGCGCTGCCGCGCGCGGCTTGTCGTAGGGCCCGGTCAGGGTGCCGTCGCCGTAACGCGGGTCGCCGAACAGGTTCAGCCCCGTCACCTGCTGCAGCAGCATCTGGGCTGCGATGTAGAGGCAGGCGGCGGCCAGCAGCCAGCGCAGCAGCCGGCGCGGGCCGGGCCCTGCGAGCATGCGGTGCTGCAGCGCCGCCGCGAACACCACGAAGCGCAGCGTGAACACCGCCTGGGCCAGGCCGCGCCACCCGCCGGCTCCGAACGGACCCACCGGGATCGAGCAGACCGTCAGCCATCCCCACCAGAGCAGGCCGACCGGCACCCAGGAGGCGCGCAGCCAGCGCCAGTCGCCGCCGAAGCCCGAGCGCAGCATGAACGCAACCGCGACGATGTCGATCAGCGCCTCGGCGATGCCGCGGCCATGCAGCAGGAACAGCGGGCACAGCAGCGTCGCCGCCACGCCCAGCCCGTCGAGCAGCCGGATCGTCGCCGATGTCGGACCAGGCGGGCGGGGCATCGTCAGGGCGGCCAGCCGGGCGCGCGGCAGGGGAGCCACGCTTCCGCCCGCAGCGCCGCCAGCCGCAGGCGGGCTGCCGGCAGGTCGAAGTCGGCCGCCCTGGCGCGTCCGGCGCGGGCCAGCAGCATCCGGGCCGGCAGATCGGCAGCCAGGCGTCGCAGCGCCTCGGCCAGCAGGCCGGGGCGGTCCGGATCCACGAGCATCGCCGCTCCGCCGGCCGCGAGCTCCGCAAGGCCGCCGCGGCCGGAGGTGATCAGCGCGGCACCGCTCGCCATCGCTTCCAGGGCGGTGAGGCCGAACGGCTCCGGCCAGCGGCTGGGCACCACCACGATCGCGGCCCGCGCCATCGCCGCCAGCACCGCCGCATGCGGCCGGTAGCCGGCGAGCACGATGCCGGCATCCGCCGCCGCCGGACGCAGCCGCGCCAGGAACGGCGTGTCGGCCGCACCCGGCATGAAGCGGTCGGCGCCGATCATCTCCGCGCGCCAGCCGGGCAGATCCGGCAGCGCCTGCGCGCAGGCGGCGACGAAGCTGTCGGCGCCCTTGTCGGCGACCAGGCGGCCGGCGAACAGGATCAGCCTGTCGCGCGCTTCCGGCGGCAGCACCGGCGGCAGCGCCGACAGGTCGAGGCAGTTGGGCAGCAGCGCGACCCGGGCCGCGCCGAGTCCGTCGCGGAAGCGCCGCCGCAGATGCTCCGACACCGCCACGATGCGCATCCGCCGCCCAAGCGCGCGCCGTGCCCGCGGCGTCCGGGCGAGACGCATGCCCTGCGGATCGTTGTGCAGGAACAGGGTCAGCGGGACGGCAGGAAACCGCCGCGCCAGCAGGGCGGCGATCTCGGGGCGGTTATGCACCTCGATCAGCTCGGGCGGCAGCTCGGGCGGCAGATCCCGCAGCAGCCGCGCCACGCCGACGGCATAGCGGCGCCCGGACCCCATCACCGGAAAGCCTGCAAGCGAGACCGGCATGAAGCGGCGATCGGCGAAAGCCGGCCGGCTTGTGGCAGCGCCCAGGATCAGGTCCTGCGGCGTCGACAGCCTGTGCACCAGCAGCCCGACCGCGCCGACCGCATCAGGCGAGAAGCCTTCCCGCGGCGGCAGCACGATCGCCACCCGCGCCGGCGCCGGTCCGCTCAGGGAACGCTCTCGTAGCCGTCGAGCTGCCAGGAAGGCGGCTCCGATGCCGCCGCATCGGTCCATTGCGCCATCAGCGGATGCGCCAGCACCGCGTCGCGATAGGCCGCCGGCACCGCAGCGAGCGGTACCCGGTAGCCGGCGAGGCGCGCCACCACCGGCGCGAACATCGCGTCGGCCGCGCCGAAAGCCGCTCCGAACAGGAACGGGCCGCCGGCGCCGTGCTCCTGCCGCGCGTCCTGCCAGAGCCGGCAGATCCGGTCGATGTCGGCCTGCACGTCGGCAGCGATGCCGGCCGCCAGCGGGCGGGCGCGGCCCAGGTTCATCGGCATGGCCAGACGCAGCGGCCGGAAGCCCGCGTGCATCTCGGCCGCCAGCACCCGCGCGCGGGTGCGGACGCGCCGGTCGCCCGGCCAGAGCCCCGGCGCCAGCTCTGCGCAATATTCGCCGATCGCCAGGCTGTCCCAGACCCGGTTGCCGTCATGCTCGAGATACGGCACCAGCCCGCTCGGCGACACCGCGGCGATGGCGGCGGTGGTGCCGGCGGCGAGCGGGATCACCTGCACGTCGACATCGAGCCCGGCCAGCCGCACCATCAGCCAGCCGCGCAGCGACCAGGAGGAATAGCGCCTGGTGCCGATATACAAGGTGCCGGCGGACATCGGACGCTCCAGAAGACCAGGCGCCTTACCTAGATCGCCGGCCAAAGATCGGCAAATGGCCGGCCGGACCTCTCAGGGCATGGCGACGGCGCCGACCGGCGGATCGACGAGGCGGCCGAGCGGCCGCATCAGCCGGGTCGTGACCATCAGCCGGACCCGCCAGGCCAGCACCCCCACCCGGCCGGGCGCCACCACCTCGACGACGCCGCCTGGGAAGCCGGCCGGACCGTGCAGCCGCCGGAGCAGCCCACCAGGCCCGAAGCTCTCGTCGATCCAGCAAGGCGCCGACCAGAACAGCCGCCGATCGGGTCGCGACGCTGCTCCAGGACCTGATCGAACACCCGGGCCGGAAGTGCCAGCCGGCACCAGATCAGGCCGGCCGCGACCGGCATGGCCAACATCGCCAGCAGCCGGCCCCCGGGATCAGGCCCGGCTGATGAAGCCGCCGCCGAGGATGCGGCTCCCGTCATAGAACACGCAGGCCTGGCCGGGGGCCGGCAGCGCCGGCTCGTCGAGCCGCACATGGCCAGCCTCGACCGTCGCCGGCCGCGCCGGCTCGCGGGCGCGCAGCTGCACCTCGCAGCGCAGCGGCCCCGGCGGCCGGTCGATCAGCCAGTTCACGTCGCGCACCGCGAGCCGGTCGGTGGCGGAGCGGTCGCGCGGCCCGACCACCACGCGGCGCGTGGCCGGATCGAGCGACACCACCCGCTGCCGCTCGCCCCCCTGCATCGCAGCCGGCCCCAGGCGCTTGGACTGCCCGACGGTGTAGCCGGCCAGCCCCGCATGGCGGCCGAGGACTTGGCCGTCGCCATTGACGATCTCGCCCGGCTCGGCGGTTTCCGGCCGCAGCCGGGTCACCAGCGCCGCATAGGAGCCCTGCGGCACGAAGCACAGATCCTGGCTGTCGGGCTTGGCGGCGACGGCGAGGCCGAGCCGTCCCGCTTCCGCCCGCACCGCCGCCTTGTCCGCCATCTCGCCGAGCGGAAAGCGCAGGAAGTCGAGCTGGTCGCGCGTGGTGGCGAACAGGAACCAGCTCTGGTCGCGGCTCGCATCGACCGGACGATGCAGCTCGGCGCCGGCCGGGCCCTGCAGCCGGCGGACGTAATGCCCGGTGGCCATGGCCTCGCAGCCGAGCTCGCGCGCCAGCCCGAGCAGGTCGGTGAACTTGACCCCCTGGTTGCAGGCGATGCACGGCACCGGCGTCTCGCCCGCCGCGTAGGCGTCGGCGAACCGCTCGATCACGCTCTCGCGGAAGCGGCGCTCGGCGTCGATGACGTAGTGCGGGATGCCGAGCCGGTCGGCCACCCGCCGCGCGTCGTGGATGTCGTCGCCAGCACAGCAGGCGCCGCGGCGCTTCGCCGCAGCACCCTGGTCGTAGAGCTGCAGCGTCGCACCCACCACCTCGTGACCCTGGCCCGCCAGCATCCCGGCGACGACGCTGCTGTCCACGCCGCCCGACATCGCCACGAGCACGCGCATGCGACGTGCCTCAGCCGGCCTTGGGCAGCCGCACCACGAGCCCGTCGAGTGCGGGGGTGATGACGATCTGGCAGCCCAGGCGCGAGGTCTTCTCCAGCCCGAAGGCGAGGTCGAGCATGTCCTCCTCGTCTGCGGTAGGCTTGGCGAGCTTGCCGGCCCAGGCCGGGTCGACGATCACGTGGCAGGTGGCGCAGGCGAGCGAGCCCTCGCAGGCGCCTTCCAGATCGACGCCGTGACGATGCGCGATCTCCAGCACCGACAGCCCGGCCTGCGCCTCGACCGTGCGGGGCACGCCGTTATGCTCGATGAAGACCATGCTGGGCATCAGTGCGACCTCGCCCGGATCCGGGCCTGCGAAGGATGGAAAGGGAGGACCCTATGCCGGGACCGGCACCGACGGCGCCATCGCATGGGCGCGCGCGAGGCAGTCCGCAGCCTGGTCCAGCTCGCCCGCGGAGGTAAAGCGTCCGATCGCCAGGCGCAAGCTCCGCGCCGCCTCGGCCTGCGTCAGCCCCATCGCGGTCAGCACGTGCGACGGCGCCACCTCGGCCGCCTGGCAGGCCGAGCCGGTCGACAGGCAGAGCTCCGGCGCGTCCGCCATCACCGCGAGCGCCGTCCGTCCGGGCAGGCGCAGGTTGAGGTTGCCGGGAATGCGGTGCTCCAGCGTGCCGTTGACGATGATCCCGGGGATCAGCGCCTGCAGGCGCGCGAGCAGCCGGTCGCGGAGCGCCCCCAGCCGCTGCGACTCGTCCGCCTGCTCCAGCCGGGCGAGCCGCGCCGCCTCGCCGAGCCCGACCACCAGGGGGGTCGGCAGGGTGCCGGACCGCAGGCCCCGCTCCTGCCCGCCGCCGGAGAACAGCGGCGCCAGCCGCACGCGGGGACGGCGTCGCACGAACAGCGCGCCGACGCCCTTCGGCCCATAGAACTTGTGTCCGCTGATCGAGGCCAGGTCGAGATCCAGCGCCCTGACGTCGAGCGGCAGCTTGCCCACCGCCTGCGCCAGGTCGCTGTGCAGCAGCCCGCCCGCCGCCCGCACCACCGGCGCCAGCGCCGCCAGATCCTGCACGATGCCGGTCTCGTTGTTCACCGCCATGATGCTGACCAGCAGCGTCGGCACCGAAAGCGCGTGCCGCAGCCGCTCGGGATCGAGACGCCCGTCCGGCTCCACCGGCAGCAGCACCGGCTCGAAGCCGTCCTCCGCCAGGTCGCGCACCGATTCCAGGACGCACTGGTGCTCGGTGGCCAGCGTGATCACGCGCCGGCGGCCATCGCCGCTGCGGCGCGCGTGACGCGCGGCTCCCTTGATCGCCAGGTTGTTGGACTCCGTGGCACCGGAGGTGAAGATCAGCTCGCGCGGATCGGCGCGCAGCAGCAGGGCGAGCTCGTGGCGCGCCCGCTCGACCGCGTCCGCCGCTTCCTGGCCCATCGCATGCTCGGCGCTGTGCGGGTTGCCGAAGGCGCGCGTGAACCAGGGCAGCATCGCCTGCACCACCCGCGGATCGCAGGCGGTGGTGGCCTGGTTGTCGAGATAGATCATGCCGCCCTCCCCGTTCCAGCCCGGCCGCCGGCAGACGCCATCGCCGCATACGCCGCCACGAAGCCGTCGATCTCCTCGTCCCGGACGTTCCAGGGCAGCGACACCCGGATCGCCGATCCCGCCAGCGCGCCCAGCCCCATCGCCTCCAGCACGTGCGAGCGCTGCACCTTGCCAGACGAGCAGGCCGCCCCCGCCGACACCGCGAAGCCTGCCAGATCGAG
>CAXTZG010000026.1:0-38528 GCA_964248625.1 uncultured Acetobacteraceae bacterium
ATGGTCTCCGCTCGTCCGCTCCGGGACGCGGCTATAGAGCATCTGCCGTCCTGATCTCGGCCGACCCACGTCCGCGGCATCGTCCGGCGCCCCCGCCATCGCTGGCGGCTCAGGTTTCCGGGCGATCCGACCGGGAAAGCCGGCGACCCTCGCTCCAGCCGTGGCGCAGGTAATGCTGAAGCGGCGCGACGGCGGCGGCCTGCACGTCGGGATGCGCTGCGAGATAGGCGGTACCCTCGAACGCCACTGGCGCCTCGCCCGGCAGCCTGAGCCTCACCGTGCCGTCCGTTTCCGTGGCCGGCCCGCCGAACAGCATCCGGTCGGTGCCCAGTGCCGCGGCCAGGTCGATGAAGCCCGGCGCCGTCAGGGTCAGCATCCGGTCCGGGATCGACCGGTATTGCGCCTCGGTCATGAAGAAGTATGGCACCAGGTGGTAGTTCATGCCCCGGTAACGGCGCAGCGCGTCGAGGTCATGGTGATCGACCAGCCCGTCGAGCTTGCGCCGCGCATGGGCCACCAGCGTCTCGAACGGCTTGTTGTGGAAATGCAGGAAGCAGAACCGGGTCCAGCGCATCCCGTCCTCGAGCCGGGAGCGCAGGTGATGGAAGCCGTGATCGACCTCTTGCACTGAGCCCGCCGGCAGGAAGCCCTTCTGCAGGGTGTCGGCAGCGAACCAGCCCGGCCGGCCCACGACGTTGGTGAGCGACATCTCGATCGCCAGCGCCCGCCGCTCGCCGAGCAGCGCGTCGAAGGCCCGGTCGATCGCGCGTCGGCTGCAGGACAGCCCGAACTCGTCGAACACCGCCAGGAACTCGTCGCAGTCGATCGGCAGCGCGAAATCGTAGCCGTCTTCCGGACCGGATGCCGCATCGAGACCGGCGATGACGCGCGCGACATGGCGCCCCTTGTCGAGGAAGTCCTGCGGCTGCGCATGGGCGCGCTCCACCCGGACGCCGGCCCGCTCGAAGCAGGCGAGCGTCGCCAGCACGCCCGTGTCGCGCGAGCCGTTATCGAGCACGATCAGGTTCTCGAACCCGAACAAGGCGCCGTGATGGCGCAGCCAAGGCAACAGCAGCTGCGTCTCGTCGCGCTGCATCATGATGCACTTGATCCGCGCCATGGGCGTTCCCGTCCGATCGCGCCCCGGTCGGCACGGACGCGATCCTGGCATGCGGCACCGTTCGGAGCGACCTCGGCTTGACACAGGGTGGCCGCGGACCCATGCCGCGCTCATGGATGCGCGGTGCAGGCGAGACCACCCGGCCGGATCGGCTTCCCGCGTCGAGGCGGCATGAACACCGTGCCTGCCTCCGTGACGATGCCGTCGCGCGCTGGCGTCATGCTGCGCCAGGCCGCCCTGTCGGCACGACCGCAGCTGGCGACGCTGGCCTATACGCTGCGCACCATGCTCGCCGTGGGCATCGCGCTGTTCGTCTCGTTCAGCCTGCAGCTCCAGGCGCCGATGTCGTCGGTCGTCACGGTGCTGATCGTCGCCAATCCGCTCACCGGCGCGCTGGTGTCCAAGAGCCTGTGGCGGCTGTTCGGCACGGTGCTGGGGGCTGCGGTCGCCGTGGCGCTGATCGCCGCCTTCGCGCAGACGCCGATCCTGTTCACGGTGGTGCTGTCGCTCTGCATCGGGGTCGCGTGCGTCGTGTCCTCGCTGCTGCGCTACTTCCGGGCCTACGGCGCGGTGCTGGCGGGCTACACGATCATCATCGTCGCCAGCGGCTCCTACATGCAGCCGCTGACCATCTTCACCGGCGCGCTGTCGCGCGTGTCGGCGGTGTCGATCGGCATCGTGTCGGCCGCCCTCGTGTTCCTGCTCACCTCGCTGCCGAAGCCCTCGACACTGGATCAGACCATCGAGACGCTGGTGCGAGACATCGCCGGCAGCTTCGTGCTCTACCGCCGGCCGGGCGGGACCGACTCCGACACGCTGCCGCGCACCGGCCTGTTCACGCGGTCCAGCGCGCTGGACGAGGCGATCGAGTATGCGGGCGCCGACAGCTACGTCCTGCGGCGCCGCATGGACCGGCTGCGGCTGGGCGCCGCCCGGCTGCTCGGGCTGCTGAGCACGCTGGAGCCGCTGCATGACGGGCTGCGCGATGCAGCACCGGCGGGGGAGGCGGCGCAGGCGCAGGCGCTCGTCCGCGACACGATGCAGCGCCTGTCGACCCTGGCGCCGGGCGGGCTCGCGTCCAGCCTGCCGGGGATCGAGGCGGCGCATGCGCAGGCCGCGGCCCTGGCCGATGGACTGCGGGATCCGGTGGCGCTGACCGTGGTGCTGCATGAGCGCGACATGCTGGAGCAGCTCGCCCATGCGGTGGCCGACCTCACCGGAGCCGGTCCGAGGCAGACGCCCGTCCGGCTGCGCCCCTATCTCGAATGGGGCCCGGCCCTGCGCAACGGCGTGCGCGGGGGGCTGGTGACGCTGATCGGCGGGCTGGTCTGGTACGTGACGCAATGGACCGCGGGCCCCACCATGCTCTCGTTCCTGGTGCCCGGCGCCTGCCTGCTCTCGACCAACCCGTCCGCCTCGGCGGCCAGCGTCAGGTTCGCCACCGGCACCCTGCTGGCAGTTCCGGTCAGCATGCTCTGCCAGACCTTCCTGCTGCCCCAGATCACCGGCTTCCCGCTGCTCTGGGCCTCGCTGTGCCTGTGCATGGCGCCCGGCATCTGGCTGCAGTTCAGCCCGACGCACGGCCTGCGCGCCTTCGGCTTCGTGGTGTTCTTCAACGCGATGATCAACGTGCACAACCCGATCACCTACGACGATATCGGGCTGTTCAACACGTGGCTGGCCTTTCTGCTCGGGGCACCCTGCCTGGTGATCGTGTTCCGGGTGCTGCTGCCGACGAACCCGGCGGTCGAGGTGAGACGCCTGACCGTCTCGCTGGCGCGCGCGGTCGAGCTGCTGTCGCGGACGCGGCCCGTCACGCTGCTCTTCTGGCCGCTGCCGGTCTGGGAGGTGTGGCAGAACCAGCAGATGCAGAAGATCCTGCGCCTGATCCAGCGGCTGCAGCAGGTGCCGGGCGCTGCCACGACCCCGGTGCTGCAGGCGGCCTGCATCGTGGTGGCGCTGGGACGGGTGGTGCTGACGCTGCAGGCGCTGCGCCGCGATCCGGCCCTGGCGCCGGAGGCCCGCACGGCCGCCTCGCGGGCCCTGTCGGCGCTGGGCCAGGTCAGGTCGGATCCGGCCCGGGCCGGGAGATCGATCATCGCCGTCAGCCAAGCCGTGCAGCCGCTGCTGCAGCCGGGTCCCGACCAGGACGCCTCGAGCCAGCCATCGCCGGCCCTGCACCTGCTGGTCGGCACGCTCGGCGAGGCGGCGCTGCTGGTCGACCGGGCGCAGGGCCTGCTCGACCGGCGCTGCCCGCTGCTCGAGCAGCACCTGTCCGCCGCCGGCGCGCCATGAGCCGGCGATGCTGACCGAGCTGCACGTCTCCGGCGTGCTGTTCGCGCCGATCGTGCTGTATGCGCTGCTGGCGCTGCCGATCACGCTGCTGCTGCGCGCGCTGATCTGGCGCACCGGGCTCGCGCGCTGGAGCTGGCACCTGCCGCTGCTGGAGGTGGCGCTGTATGTCTGCGTGCTGTCGCTGCTGGTCATGTATGTCTGACCGCCGTCCCGGGACCTGAACCGCCATGAACCTCCTGCGCGGCCTGCTTCGCGTCGTCCTGACGCTCGCCGTGGTCGGCGTGGCGCTGGTGCTCGGCGCCTCGCTGTGGCGCACCTACATGGTGGCGCCCTGGACCCGCGACGGCCGCGTGCGCGCCTATGTGGTCGACGTGGCGCCCGAAGTGTCCGGCACCGTCGTCGCCGTGCCGGTGCGCGACAACCAGGTGGTGCGCAGGGGCGATCCGCTGTTCGTCATCGACCCGCAGCGCTTCCGCCTGGCGATCGCCGAGGCGCAGGCGCGGCTGTCCAGCACGCGCGAGGATCTTCGCCTGCGCCAGTCGGACGCGGCCAGGCGGGCGGGTCTCGCCGGCATCGTCTCGGCCGAGGAGCGCGAGCGCTTCAGCTCGACCGCGACCACCGCGCAGGCCTCGGTGGACGCGGCCCAGGCGCAGCTCGACGTCGCCCGGCTCAACCTCGCGCGCGCCACGCTGTATGCGCCGGTGAACGGCTTTGTCACCAACCTGCTGCTGCGCACCGGCGACTACGTCACCGCAGGCCAGGCGCGGGTGGCGGTGATCGATTCCGACAGCTTCTGGATCTACGGCTATTTCGAGGAAACCAAGCTGCACGGCGTCGCCATCGGCGATCCGGCGCGGATCAAGCTGATGGGCTACACGCCGCTGCTGGGCGGCCATGTCGAGAGCATCGCGCGCGGCATCAACGACCAGAACGGCAGCCCCGACCGGCTCGGCCTGCAGGACGTCAACCCGGTCTTCACCTGGGTCAGGCTGGCGCAGCGCATCCCGGTGCGCATCCACATCGACAGCATCCCGGCCGGCATCACCCTGGCCGCCGGCATGACCTGCTCGGTCGCGGTCGGGGCGGAGGCCAGGAGCCATGCCCGGCTGCCGACCTGGCTGGAGGACCATCTCTGAGGCTGATCGCGTGAGGGATCGATCATCCGCCTGGCGGGCGCTGTGCCTGTCGGCGCTGCTGCTGTCCGGCTGCAATCTCGGACCGCGCTACCGGCCGCCGGCGATGGCGCTGCCGGCCGGCTGGACCGAGCATGCCGCCACCCCGGACGAGATCGCGGCCACCGAGGCGCAGATGCGCGACTGGTGGGCGAGCTTCCATGATCCGCTGCTGATCCTGCTGGTGGACCAGGCGATCGACGGCAACCGCGACCTCGCCGTGGCTGGCCAGCGCCTGCTGGCGGCGCGTGGCCTGCGCGACCAGATCGCGGGCATGCTGTATCCGCAGATCGACGCCACGCCCGCCGCCGGCATCCAGCGCTTCAGCACCACGCTGGAATATCCCCCGCTTCCCGGCATCAACTCCGACAACCGCTTCTGGCAGTACGGCTTCACCGCGAGCTGGGAGCTCGACGTGTTCGGCCGCATCCGGCATTCGGTCGAGGCGCAGCAGGATGCATACGAGGCCGGCATCGAGCAGCGGCGCGGCATCCTGTTGTCGCTGCTGTCGGAACTCACCACCGACTACGTCACGCTCAGGGCGACCCAGCTGCAGCTGCGGATCACCGACCGCGACATCCAGGCAGCCGGCGAAGCGCTGCAGCTGACCAACAAGGTTTATGCACAGGGGCTGGGCACCACGCTGCAGGTGGCGCAGGCGCAGGGCGAGCTCGAGACCGAGCAGGCCACGCGGCCGCCGCTGCAGACCCGCATCTCCCAGCTGGCGCACGCGATCGCGGTGCTGGCCGGCCAGATGCCGGGCACCTTCGAGGCGCGCCTGGACCAGCCAGCCCCGCTGCCGGACGTCCCGCCGCTGCCGGTGACGCTGCCCTCGATGGTGGTCGCCAACCGGCCCGACATCAGGCGCGCCGAGCGGCAATACGCGCAGTCGACCGCGCGGGTCGGGGTGGCGATCGCCCAGCTCTATCCGAGCTTCACCCTGCCGCTGTCGTTCACGCCGCAGGCCAGCATGATCCACGAGCTGTTCACCGCCTCGAGCCTGGCCTGGGTGCTGCTGCTGCAGGCAAGCGCGCCGCTGTATCACGGCGGCAGCCTGTCGGCGGAGGTGCGCGAAGCGCGCGCCAACGCCGAGGTCGCGCGCCTGACCTACGAGCAGACCGTGCTGCGCGCGTTCCAGGAGGTCGAGGACCGGCTGGTCGCCTACCAGAACGACCAGCAGCGCACCGCCACGCTGCATCGCGCCACCCACGACAACGAGCTGGCGCTGGAGCGGTCGCGCCGGCTGTTCGGGGCGGGCCTGTCGGGCTTTCTCGACGTACTGACCAGCGAGCAGGCGGCCTATTCGGCCCAGAACCTGGAAGCGCTGGGCGAGCTGTCGCGCCTGCAGGATGCGATCGGGCTGTTCACGGCACTCGGCGCCGGCTGGCAGGGCGTGCCGCTGACCGCGACCGCGCTGCCGATCGACGAGGCGGCACAGCATCACATGGCGGACAGGCGTCCGTAGCCGGGCGGGACCAGGAATGGGCAGGGACAGGCTGACGGCATTCAGCGACGGCGTGATCGCGGTGATCATCACCATCATGGTGCTCGACCTGAAGGCGCCGCACGACGTCACGCTGGCAGCCCTGCTGCACGAGGCGCCGTCGTTCCTCGGCTATGCGCTGAGCTTCGTTTATGTCGGCATCTACTGGAACAACCACCACCACCTCTTCCATCTGGTGGAACGCGTCGACGGCCTGCTGCTGTGGGCCAATCTGCATCTGCTGTTCTGGCTGTCGCTGATCCCGTTCGCCACCGGCTGGCTCGGCGAGCATCCGGCAGCACCGGCGCCGACGGCCACCTATGGCGCGGCCCTGCTGATGCCGGCCCTGGCCTGGTGGATCATGCAGGCCGCCATCATCCGCGCCCAGGATCGCGACCCGCACCAGGATCCGGCCCTGGTGCGCGCGATCGGTCGCGACCTGAAGGGCAGGGCATCGCCGCCGCTCTATGTCGCGGGCATCCTGCTCGCCTTCGTCGACGTCCGCATCTCCGACGCGCTCTACGCCGCGGTGGCGCTGATGTGGCTGGTGCCCGACCGGCGCATCGAGACCGCGGTCGGCGACCGCTAGGCGTGCCGGCAGGCGCCTGCCCTGCGCTCTTGAACGGCAGGCAGGCTCATGATCAGGTTGCGGCATGACGATCCGCGCCTTGTCCTGCCTGACGATCCTCCTGACAGCCGGCCTGCTGGGCGGCTGCAGCTCCAGCCTCGGCGGCGGCGGCTCGTCGCCCAGCCCGACCTACGTCGTGCTGCCCAGCGGCCAGGCGGTGCCGGCGCAGACCACGACCCAGCCGCCCGGGTCGTAGCCCGGCGTCACCGGCCGGCCGCGATCGCGCAGCTGCCGCCGGACAGGCGCGTCGCGCGCGCCATGACCTGGCCCGCGAACACCACGCCGGACGGACCCGCCAGCAGGCCTGCCGCATGCAGCGCGTCGTCGGCCCAGCTGTTGCAGGTGTAGAGGCCCGAATAGCCGATCCGGGTCGCATAGAACACGCTGCCGGGAAAGAAGCCGTCGGCGATCCGTGCGGGCCTGCCGCCATCAAGCCGGAAGGTGCGCCAAACGAAATCCGACAGGCGCCCGGCACCCCCCGGCGGCAGCCGCAGCACCGCCATCGTGCCGTCGCGATAGGCGCGGTCGGGCGTCGCCGTCAGGCCTGCCACCAGCAGCGTGCCGCTGCCGGGGAACGGGCCGATCAGCAGGTCGTCGAGCTGGATCACCGGCGCCATCATGACGGTGCGCCTGCCGAACCCCACCATCAGCGTCGTCATGCCGGGGAAGGTCTGCCGGAACCGCGTCATCGGACCGCGCAGGACGGCGGCGGGAATGCCGAGATCGGTGTGCCAGCCATGGGACACGACATAGACGACGTCGTCGGCCGGGACGGGCTGCGGTGCGCAGGGCGGCGGTGTCGGGGCGCAGCGGGTCAGCAGCAGGAGCAAGGCCAGGGCGCTGCCCTGAACCCGCCGGGGCCGACGGGCCCCAGACCCCGGATTGATGGTTTCCAAAGGCTGAGCCTTTGGCAGGGTCCAGGGGCGGCGCCCCTGGCCTTCACGGCGTTCCGGCGTAGAGCGCCGCCACGTCGTGCGCCAGCGCCGCCCGGCTGTCGGGCCGCGTGTAGAGCATGTGCCCACCCGGATAGACCTTGAGCCGCACCCGGTCGCGCCCGACCGGCATGTGCTCGATCAGCCAGCGGCTGCCGGAGAGCGGGCAGGTCAGGTCGAAATAGCCGTTGGCGATGAACACGCGCAGCGACGGGTTGACCGCCATCAGCTTGCGCAGGTCGGGCATGCCGCGGGAGATCAGCTCGCCCGGCTGCTTGTAGTCCCAGGCCTGGTTCACCTTGAGGTTCAGCAGGTCGTATTTCAGGTCGGTGTGGAAGCCGAGCGTGTCGCCGGCATAGCCGGTGAAGGCGTTGCCATAGGCGAGGCCGTAGCCGGCCAGCACGGGTTCCGGGCTGTCGCCGTTGTCGATCCCCTCGGGAAACGGGTCGGCGATGGACACGGTGCCGTCGTAGAGGCTGTAGAGGCGGCCGTCGCGGCTGCGCACGTCATGCGCCTGCGGGTCGATCTGCGCGCGCTCCTTGGCCACCACCGCTTCCGGCAGGCCGGTCATGGCGGCGACCTTGCCGTAGAAGCCCTTCGCGGCGTCCCCGTCGAGCGGCGGGCCGGCGAGGGTCGAGAGGTAGGGGCCGAACGCATAGCCGTAGGCGTCGTCGACCGCCTGCGGGGTCAGCTTGCCGTCGCGCTCCAGCTGCGAAGCGGCCAGGCTCGGCAGCAGGATGGCGTTGCCGATCGGGTTGTCGGTGGCGCCGATCAGGTTCATCTCGATCGCCGGCGAGACCATGACGATGCCGGCCAGCGGGATGTTCTGCTCGGTCTGCAGCGCGAACGCGGTCTTGATCGAGCGGATGCCGCCATAGCTTTCGCCGACCAGGTATTTCGGCGAGGCGTCACGGTGGGCGTGCTCGAGCCAGAGGCGGATCGCGTCCGCAAAGGCGGACCCGTCCTGCTGCACGCCCCAGAACTGCTTGTCGGCCTTCCCGGGATGCACCGGCAGGCTGTAGCCGGTGCCGACCGCGTCGATGAACACCATGTCGGTGAAGCGCAGCCAGCTGTCGGGGTTGGGGCCGAGCCGGGCGTTGGCGCCGTCGGTCGGATTGGCGGCGGGGAAGTTCAGCACCACCGGGCCGGCGGCGCCCAGATGCAGGAACGCGCTGCCGGCACCGGGACCGCCATTGAAGAAGAAGCTGACCGGCCGGTGCGCCGCCTGCTGCCCGTCTGCGACATAGGACACAAAGAAGACCTTGGCCGATGGCGCGCCCTTGTCGTCGCGCAGGATCAGCGTGCCGGCGGTGGCGGTGTAGCCGAGATGGCCGCCGGCGCCGGAGAAGTCGTGATGCGTGACACTGTCTGCGGGCAGCTCGGCGATCAGCGCGTTATCGATCTTCTCGGGCTTGTCGGCCGGCTCGGGCTTGTTCGCGGACGCGGCTTCCGTGGCGCCGGACGTCCCGTGCGCCTCCTCCGCCGTCGCCACCCGGCCGGCGGTCAGACCGCTGCCGAGCAGCAGGACAGCCAGCAGCCGGGCGGTTCGGGCAGGAGCACTGGGGCAGTTGAGGAACATGACCGGTCCAATGTTGCAACGCGGCGACTGTTTCCCGGAACGCGCCCGGCGTCCAGCCCCGGCCCTGCCGGAGCGCGGCGATCCGCGCCGGCTCCGGCCGCGTTGCCGCACGGTGAGGATCGCGACCTTCAACGTCAACGGCGTCAACCGCCGGCTCCCCAACCTGCTGGCCTGGCTGGCCGAGGCGCGGCCGGACGTGGCCTGCCTGCAGGAGCTCAAGGCGGCGCAGGCGGGGTTTCCCCAAGAGGCCATCCGCGCCGCCGGCTACCAGGCGGTGTGGCAGGGGGAGAGAAGCTGGAACGGCGTCGCGATCCTTGCCCGTGGCCGGACCCCGGTGCTGACCCGCCATCGCCTGCCGGGGGAGCCGGAGGACCGGCAGGCCCGCTATATCGAGGCAGCGGTTGCGGGCGTGCTGATCGGCTGCCTGTATCTGCCCAACGGCAATCCGCAACCCGGCCCGAAGTTCGACTACAAGCTGCGCTGGTTCGAGCGGCTGATCCGGCATGCGGCGGGGCTGCGCGCGGCGGACGTGCCGGTGGTGCTGGCCGGCGACTACAACGTCGTGCCGACAGACCAGGACATCTATCCGACCCGGTCCTGGGCCGGGAACGCGCTGCTGCAGCCGCAAAGCCGCCGGGCGTTCGCCCGCCTGCTGGAGCAGGGCTGGACCGACGGATTGCGCCGGGTCCATCCGACCGGCCCGCTCTACACCTTCTGGGACTATGCGCGAGATCGCTGGCCGCGCGATGCCGGGCTGCGGCTGGACCACATCCTGCTCGGGCCGGCGCTCGCGGCCCGTCTCGACGCGGCCGGCGTCGATCGCGCCGTGCGCGGCGAGGCCGGGGCGAGCGACCATGCGCCGGCCTGGATCAGCCTCCGGCCGGCGAGGCGCCGCGGGACACGCTAGCGGGACAGCGGACCTCCGGCCCGACGCGGCCCGGCTGCCGCCATCCGCATCGCGTCGGCGGTGAGGCGCTTCTCGTTGCGCTTGAGGAACAGGAAGCCGCTGCCCAGCACGATGACGGCGATCGTGCCGACCACCAGCCCGAGCGGGCCCGAGATCCTCTCCGCCTGTCGGCCCAGCAGGTAGGCGGCCATCGAGTAGCCGCCGGCCCAGCCGATGCCGCCCAGCGCGTTGTAGAACAGGAAGCCCGGCCAGGGCATGCGGTTGGCGCCGGCGAGCATGGCGGCAAAGGTGCGCAGGACGGCGATGAAGCGGCCGAAGAACACCACCTTGCCGCCATGGCGGCGGAACAGGTAGCGGCCCAGGGTCAGCCGGTCCGGGGTGAGGCCGACATGGCCGCCCCAGCGGGCCAGCACGCGAAAGCCGACGCTGCGCCCGATCAGGTAGCCGAAATTGTCGCCCATGATCGCGCCCGCGATCGCCACCACGATGACCCAGGCGATGTCGAGCCGGTGGGTGGCGGCACAGTAGAGCGCGGTGCCGATGAGCAGGCTCTCGCCCGGCAGCGGCAGCCCCATGCTTTCCAGCATGACGATCAGGAAGACCAGGCCGTAGCCGTAATGCGCGAGCAGGTGGTCGAGATGATGCAGCATCGAGCGCTCGCGTCCGGGTCTGTCAGGAACCGGCTGCGGCAGCGCCTGTCAAGGCGGCAGCCTGGCGCGGGTCAGTCCCGGGTGGTGGCCGCGGGTTGCGACGCGGCCACGGCCGGCAGCCGGGCTGCGAGCTGCGCCAGATCCGTGCCCTCCGGGATCACCAGCATCTCCCCGGGCTGCGCGCCATGCATGACGACGACGCCCCCCTTCGGGCAGACGCCGAGGCAGCCGATCTCGAGGATGCGCATCTCCTGCCTGCGGCCGGTCTCGCGCAGCAGCTGCCGCAAGGCGTCCGGCAGCCCGTCCTTGCCCTTCGGCCCGAAGCCGCCCTTCAGCTTGCCGCCGCACTTGCGGCACGCCAGCAGCACCCCGCGCCAGGATCCGCGCACGGTGATGATCTCGCCGCAGGTCGCCTTGTGCTTCTTGCCCATGTCCGCCTTCTCTGCCGGTCCTTGCAACGCCGCTGCCGGCGGAAGGGTGCGCGCTCAGCCCTGCGATGCAGGCCGCACCCACCGTCGCATCACCGGGACCCGCGCGGGTCCCGGCCACAGCGCGCTGCCGGCGAGCATGAGCGAGCCGTTGACCAGCAGCCCGACGAAGCCGGGATTGATGCCGCCGGTCGGGATGGCTGCCTCGTGCAGCAGGATCGCGACGCCGTCCCCGGCGATCAGTCCGACGGCAATCGCGGCAGGCTGCGCTCGCGCCAGCAGCAGGATCGCCAGCAGGCCCGGCAGGGACTGGGTGACGCCGAAATAGAACAGGTTGTTGATCGCCACCATGAGCTGGCTGGAGCGGGCGGCGCCGGCGACCGACAGCAGCAGGTAGAGCGCCATCACCAGCTTCGACCAGCGCCGCTGGCCGTCGCCGTCGAGCCCGGGCAGCAGGTTGCGCGACACCAGCGGCCCGAGGGTCAGGCAGATCCCTGCCAGCACCACCAGCGCCGACAAGGCTGCCGCCGCCATTGCCACCCCGACCAGCCAGCCTGGCAGCAGCAGACGGGCGACAGCCGGGAACACGTCGTTCGGCGAGGACAGGGCCAGCCGATGGTCCAGCGCGAAGTCGGCCACGGCCAGCAGGAACGGGAACATCAGCATGTAGAGCGGCATCACCATCTGCGCCCGGCGCATCGCGGCCACCGAGCGGGCGGTGAACAGGGCGGCACAGGTCTGCGGCACCAGGCAGAAGCCGACGCTCTGCAGCAGGATGGTGGAGGTCGTGAACAGGTCGCCGGACCAGGACGCGTCCTGGGACGCGCCCAGGAACGCGCCCGGAGCGGGATGGCGCCCCGACCCTGCCCGCACGCCGCCCTGGCCGTGCATCAGCTCGAGTGCGGCGATGCCGGTGGACAGCACGGCCGCCAGCACCAGCAGGTCCTTCAGCACCGCGACCTGCGCAGGCGCCCGGATCCCGGACGACAGCACGGCAGCGAACGCCAGCCCCGCGCCGATGCCCACCAGCAGCAAGGGCGGCACGTCCCAGCCCAGGCCGCGCAGCACGGTGTCGAGACCCACGAACTGCAGCACGCCGAGCGGCACCAGGAACAGGATCGAGGCCGTGGTCACCACCAGCTCGAGCATGCGGCTGTCGAAATGACGCCGGAACAGGTCGGCCAGGGTCACCGCGCCATAGAGCCGGCCGGCGCGCCAGATCCAGGGGTTGAGGAAGTAGCCGACCGGAAACGACAGCAGGATGTAGCCGATAAACCAGGCGACGAAGCCGGTGCCGCGCGCATAGACGCCGCCCGGGAAGCCCAGGATGGTGGCCACGCTGTAGGTCTCGCCGACGGCAAGAAAGAAGAACAGCCCCGAGCCGAAGCGCCCGGATGCGACGAAGAACTCTTCCGCGCGCGGCGCCCGATGCCCGAGCCCGGACCGCAGCGCGACCAGGGCGGACAGCACGATCAGGCCGAGGAAGGTCGCGGTCACTCGGGCCGGGTCATCGGGATCTCGTCCTCCGGCTGATGGCGGTCATGGCTGATCCAGCAGACGCAGAGGCAGGCAGCGGTGAGCGGGATGCAGCCGAACAGCCAGAGCACGGCGATCGGCACCCCGAGCGGCGCCAGATCCAGCCGCGCCAGCACCGGAACGGTGGGCACGATCGCAAGCGTCGGAATGCCGAGGCCGACCGCGAGCCGCCAGCCCGGCTTCATCGCCGCCCGACGATCACAGCATGTGCCAGGTCTTGCCCGCCATGCCGGGCGGCAGCGTGGCTGCGAACACCGCGCGCGCCACCGACCGGGCCAGCACGTCGGCGGCGGCGGCACCGATGCGGGCGACGGTCAGCGGGCGGCCGGCATCCGGACGGGTCTGGCGGGCGGTGGAGAGCGCGAACACCACGTCGCCGTCGAACGGCGAATGCACCGGCCGGATCGCGCGCGCCAACCCGTCCTGGGCCATCATCGCCACGCGCTTGAGCTCGTCGGGATCGAGGGCGACGTCGGTGGCGATGCAGGCGATCGTGGTGTTGCCGCGGACGCCCGGATTGATCGCCGCCAGGCCCCAGTCTTCCGGCGCCACACGCCCGGTTCCGGGACCGAGGCCGCCGAACTCGGCGCCGATCTCGAAGGCGCCGGCCCAGAAGTGCCGGCTTCCCGGCACCACCGGCGAGCCGAGGCAGTTGACCGCCACGATCGCGCCGATCGTCATGCCGTCCGCCGTCACCAGAGACGCCGAGCCGATGCCGCCCTTCAGCGCCCCGGCGCGAGCGCCGTAGCCGGCACCCACGCTGCCCAGGGCCGGGGCCCGGGCGGCCGCCTCGACCGCACGGATGCCGAGATCGCGGTAGGGCGGCGTCATGCCCCAGCCCTTGTCGCCGCCATTGGCCAGATCGAACAGGATCGCCGCCGGGACGATCGGCGACGGCGGGACACCCGGCTGAGTGGTCAGCGCGAAGCCGCGGCCGCGCGAGCCCAGCCAGGCGGCGACGCCGTCCGCGGCGGCGAGCCCATAGACCGAGCCGCCGGACAGCACCACGGCGTCGGCCGAGCGCACCAGGTTCCAGCCGTCGAGCACGTCGGTCTCGCGCGTGCCGGGCGCGCCGCCGGCGACGTCGACCGCACAGACGGCGCGGGCATCCGGCAGGATCACGGTGACGCCGGTGCGGGCGTGCGCGTCGTCCGCCTGGCCGACGGCGAGGCCGGGCACGTCGGTGATCAGGTTCAGCCGGCCGGTATGCGCGGACGCGGCCGGACCGGTGCCGGCAGCGCGTGCGGCAGGACGGCCGCAGGCGACCGTGCCGGCGAGGGCGGCGATCAGGGTGCGGCGCTTCATGCCCGCGTCATCACGGGCCGGTGCGTCAGAAGTCCGCAGCAACGCACGACCATCAGGAGGATCCGCCCGCTCGGGGCCGGACTGGTGGAGCTGAGGGGAATCGAACCCCTGACCTCCTGAATGCCATTCAGGCGCTCTCCCAACTGAGCTACAGCCCCGGTTGTCCGGTCGGCACCCCTGCATCGGCGCAGGAGGCTTGGGTGGCGCGCATATAGCCGTGCTTTCGGGGAGTGGCAACCCTGGCGGCGGATGCCCCGGCATCGTCTCAGCGCATCAGCAGGCCGCAGGCGCGCAGGAACTCCAGCAGGGCGAGCATCGGCAGTCCGAGGATGGCAGCGTGCTCGCCCTCGACCGCCTCGAACAGCTGCAGCCCCGGCCCTTCGAGCCTGTAGGCGCCCACGCTCGACAGCACCCGGTCGCCTTCGAGCGCCAGGTAGGCGTCGATGAAGCCGTCGGAGACCGGCCGCATGCGCAGGGCCGGTGCCGCGACATGCTGCCAGAGGGTGCGGCCCTGCCGCCGGCAGACCACCGCGGTCTGCAGCACGTGCGGCCTGCCGCGCAGGGCCTGCAGATGCGCGCGCGCGGCCGCCAGATCGGCCGGCTTGTCGAACCAGCGCCCTTCGCAGACCAGGATCTGGTCGGCGCCGATGACCAGGGCGTCCGGATCATCCACCGCGCGCGCCTTGAGCCCGGCGAGCGTGAGGGCGGCGGTGTCCGCCCCGACCGCCTCGGCGCGCGCCTGCCGCTTGACCGCGTCCTCGTCGACCGCGGGCGGCCTTGCCGTCACCGACAGGCCCGCCGCCTGCAGCAGCATCAGCCGCGTCTGCGATCCGCTGGCCAGGATCAGCGGCGGAGTCGCGGCCTGCATCCCGGGGCGGGGTGAGTCGGACGGCATGGTCATGAGTGCGAGAGTCCTGGGGTACACGGGGACGGTACGGGCAGGCGAGGCTGCGGGTACCGAGTCATGGGGATGACGGGTACGGCCGCCGGCGAGGTGGAGTTGTACACAGCCATGGTCGGCCGTCTTCCGGACAACTCGGGAAACGCACGCTGAATCAACGTGCTGGAAGTTGTACACGCTGTGGGCAAAGCGGGGTACGTTTTCGGCAAGCCGGGTACCCCGACATCCACAGGCCCCCTTAAGACTCCCACCATTCTCTTCTTCTTCTTTCATGTTTAGAGCTTGGGATCATCGACGGGACCAGATCTCCGGGACCGCCAGAAACCTCGAGCGAGCGTGACGATGACGGACAAGCGTTTGCTGCGTGTGCTGGCCGGCGAGGCGGTGTGGCCGCCGCCGGTGTGGCTCATGCGCCAGGCCGGCCGCTACCTGCCGGAGTTCCGGGCGTTGCGGGCGCAGGCGGACTTCCTCACCCGCTGCATGACGCCAGACATCGCCACCGAGATCACCCTGCAGCCGATCCGCCGCTACGGCATGGACGGGGCGATCCTGTTTAGCGACATCCTGATCCTGCCCTGGGCGATGGGCCAGTCCCTGACCTTCGTCGAGGGCGTGGGCCCTGTCCTGCAGCCGATCCGGACGCAGGCCGACCTGGACCGGCTGCAGCCGGAACGCGTCGCCGAGGTGACGGCGCCGATCATGGAGACGCTCAGGCGGCTCAGGCGATCGCTGGAGGCGCCGGAGTCCGCGGCGGTGCTGGGTGCCGGCCGGGCCGGGGCCACCACGCTGATCGGCTTCGCGGGCTCCCCGTTCACCGTCGCCTGCTACATGGTCGAAGGCGGCGGCTCGAAGGATTTCGCCGAGACGCGGCGCATGGCCTATGCGGAGCCTGCGCTGTTCGACCGGCTGATCGACCTGCTGGTGCGCACCACCGCGCGGATGCTGTGCGACCAGATCGAGGCCGGTGCCGAGGCGATCATGCTGTTCGACAGCTGGTCGGGGCTGCTGCCGCCGTCGCAGTTCCAGCGTCACGTGATCGAGCCCACCCGGCTGATCGTCGAGCAGATCCGCGCCCGTCATCCGTCGGTGCCGATCCTGGGCTTCCCCCGCCTGGGCGGGCTGCTGGTCGGCCGCTATGCGGCGGCGACCCGGGTGAACGGGCTGGCGCTCGACACCTCCGCCGATCCGGCCCTGGCAGCCGGCATGGTGCCGCACGACATGGCTCTGCAGGGCAACCTGGACCCGCTCTGCCTGCTGGCGGGCGGCAAGGCCCTGGAGCATGAGGTGCTGATGATCCGAGACTCGCTGCGCGGCCGGCCGCACATCTTCAATCTTGGCCATGGCGTGCTGCCGCAGACCTCGCCCGACCACGTCCATGCGCTGGTCGAGGCCGTGCGCCGCGCATGATCTATGCGCTGGGGCCCTACCTGCAGTGGGAGAAGGCGTTCCACCTGATCTCGGTGATCGCGTGGATGGCGGGGCTGTTCTACCTGCCGCGCCTGTATGTGTATCACTGCGCGACCGCCGTCGGCTCCGAGCAGAGCGAGGGCTTCAAGGTGATGGAGCGCCGGCTGCTCAGGCAGATCACCACGCCGGCGATGTTGGCGTCACTGGGGTTCGGCATCCTGCTGATCATGACGCCGGGTGCGGTCGATTGGCATGCCGGCTGGTGGTACGCCAAGCTCACCGGCGTGGTGCTGATGCTGGGCTTCCACGGCGCCTGCAGCGCCTGGCGCAAGGACTTCCTGGCTGATCGCAACACCCGGCCGCAGCGCTTCTACCGGATGGCGAACGAGATCCCGACGGTGCTGATGCTGGTGATCGTCATCATGGCGGTGGTGCAGCCGTCGTTCTGATGCGGGAGCCGGACGGTGGTGGGCGCAGTAGGGTTCGAACCTACGACCCGCTGATTAAGAGTCAGCTGCTCTACCAACTGAGCTATGCGCCCATGCCCGACCGGGGTCCGTCACGGTGACGGCGCTATAGCAGCGCCTCGCCGCCGAGGGAAGTGGCTGTTCCGCATTTCCCGGGACGGCGCTGTGCTGCTACCGGTTGAGCAGCTGCAGCACGCCGTCGAGCTGATCGAGGGTGCCGTAGTGGATCCGCAGCTGGCCGCCGCGCCCGTCGAACAACACCTCGATCTTCAGGCCGAGCTTCTGCCGCAGCTCGCGTTCGAGAGCCTCGATCTCGTGATCCTTGGGCCTGGCCCCGGCCTTGGCGCGATCGAGCGGCGCCTGCGCTGCGCCCGGAGCGAGGCGTGCGGCCTGGATCTGGCTCTGCGCCAGCGCCTCGGTCTGGCGCACCGACAGGCGCCTCGCGACCACCGCGCGGGCGGCCATCGCCGGATCCGGATGGCCGATCAGCGCGCGGGCGTGCCCGGCGGTGAGCGCTCCGTTCATCACCTCGCGGCGGACGGCGATCGGCAGCTGCAGCAGGCGGATGGTGTTGGAGACGTGGCTGCGCGACTTGCCGACAGCGCCGGCGAGCTCCTCCTGGGTCAGGGCGAACTCGCTGATCAGGCGCTGCAGCCCTTCGGCCTCCTCGATCGCGTTCAGGTCGCGACGCTGCAGGTTCTCGACCAGGGAGGCTGCCATGGCATCGACATCCGACAGGGTCCGCACATGCACCGGCACCGCATGCAGCCCGGCCAGCTGGGCTGCCCGCCAGCGACGCTCGCCGGCGATGATCTGGTAGCGGTCCGGCTGTTGCGGATGCGGCCGGGCCAGGATCGGCTGCAGCACGCCCTGGGCGCGGATCGAGGCGGCGAGCTCCTCGAGCGGCTCCTGTTCCATCGCCTGTCTCGGCTGGAACGGCCCTGCTTCCAGCAGCTCGATCGCCAGCGGATGGATCCCCTCATGACCCGATCGGGCGCGTCCCTCGTCCGGACGGCTGTCGCCCAGCAGTGCCGCCAGTCCGCGGCCGAGCCGTGGTGCCGAGGCGTCCCTGGATTTCATGGGGCAGGCTCCCGGACGGCGATGTGCAGACGACCGAGAAGCTCCTCGGCCAGCGTGGTGTAGGCGAGCGCGCCGCTCGATTTCGGATCATAGAGATGCACGGGCTTGCCGTGGCTCTGCGCTTCGGAGATCCGGATGTTGCGCGGGATCACCGTCTCGAACACCTGGCCGCCGAAGAAGCCGCGCGCGTCGGCTGCGACCAGTTCCGACAGGTTGTTGCGCCGGTCGAACATGGTCAGCACCAGGCCCTGCAGGATCAGGGCGGGATTGAAGGCGCGTCGGATGCGCTCGACGGTGCGGATGAGCTGGCTGACGCCTTCCAGCGCGAAGAACTCGCACTGCAGCGGCACCAGGACCGAATGCGCCGCGACCAGCGCGTTCAGGGTCAGCAGGCCGAGGCTCGGCGGGCAGTCGATCAGGATGAAGTCATACGAGCCGGCTGCCGTCACCGGCGCCAGCGCCTCGCGCAGCCGGTACTCGCGGCGTTCCATCTCGACCAGCTCGATCTCGGCGCCGGCCAGCTCGTTGTCGGCCGGCACCACCGCCAGCGTCGGCAGCTCGGTCCGGCAGGCCAGGCCGTCGAGGCTTTCGCCTTCCGCAATGAGGGCGTAGCTGCCGGCACGACGGTTGCCGTAGCCGATCCCGAGCCCGGTCGAGGCGTTGCCCTGCGGATCGAGATCGATCAGCAGCACCTTGTGGTCCAGCATCGCCAGGTTGGCAGCCAGGTTGATCGCGGTGGTGGTCTTGCCGACGCCGCCCTTCTGGTTGGCGATGGCGAGGATATGGGGGATCGCACTCGATGCGGCGCCGGGACTACCGGCCGGGCGCCCGGTCGGGCTTTCTGACACGCCTGAGTTCACTCAATCTGAGGATGACGCCCGCCGGATCGGTCCGGCTCGGTCGTCGGGACACCGTCATGTGCCATTCGGCGGCGGCTGCGGTCAATTCGTCCTGGGCGCTGCGTCCCTTCAGGAACAGGCAGATCCCGTCCTCGGCCAGCAACGGCGCCGCCCAGTCCAGCAGGCGCGGCAGCGGCGCCAGCGCGCGCGCGGTCACGATCCGGGCCGGCGTCAGGCCCTGCACCTGCTCGATCCGCCGGGCGATCACGGTGGCCGTGGTTCCGGTCGCCCGGGCCGCCTCCCTCAGGAAGCTCGCCTTGCGCTGATCAACCTCGATCAGCGTCACCGGGCTGTTGTTGGCGATGGCCAGCACCAGCCCGGGAAACCCGCCGCCGGAGCCCAGATCGATGAACGCTTCGCTGGGCGCGAGCTCGGCCGTGAGCTGCAGGCTGTCGGCGATGTGGCGTATCCAGAGCTGATCCAGATCGCGCGGCGACACCAGGTTGATCCGGCTGTTCCAGCGCGCCAGCATCCCGGCGAACAGCTGCAGCCGCTCCAGTGTTTCACGTGAAACATCCCCGGCCAGCCCGTCACCCGCCAGCCCATCGCTCGACGGTCGCGCCTGAAGCATCAGGCAGCCCTGAGATGGACCATCAGCGCCATCAGGGCTGCCGGGGTGATGCCCGGCACGCGTTGTGCCGCGCTGAAGTTCGCCGGCCGCGCAGCCGTCAGCCGCTCGCGCATCTCGCTGCTGAGGCCGCCGATCGTCTGGTAATCCAGCGTCTGCGGCAGCGTCATGGCCGACTCGCCGGCAAGCTGCCGGATCTCGCGGGCCTGCCGTCCGAGATAGCCCCGGTAGCGGGCTTCGGTCTGCAGATGCTGCCTGATCCGCTCCGGCAGGTCGCCGAGCCACGGTGCCACCCCGTGCAGCAGGCCGGGATCGACGCCTGCCGCAAGCAGGTCGAGCACGCTGCGTCGCCGCCCGTCCGACGTCACCGCGATGCCGGCGCCGTGCAGCAGCACCGGCGTGAAGCTGTCCGCCTCGGCCCGCCCCATCGCCTGCTCGATCGCCGCCTGATCAACAGCAAACAGTTCTGCGCGCACGGCACCGACACAGCCCCAGCCGATGCCGGCACCGGTCAGGCGCAGATCGGCATTGTCCGCCCGCAACGTGAGCCGGTACTCGGCCCGCGAGGTGAACATCCGGTACGGCTCCGACACGCCCTGCGTGGTCAGGTCGTCGATCATCACGCCGACATAGCCCATGCCGCGATCCACCACCGCCGGCTCCGCGCCGGATGCCCGACGCGCCGCATTCAACCCGGCCATCAGTCCCTGCGCGGCCGCTTCCTCGTAGCCGGTGGTGCCGTTGATCTGCCCGGCCAGGAACAGCCGCCTGACCTGCTTGAGCTCCAGCGTGGGCCAGAGCGCGCGCGGATCGATGTAGTCGTACTCGACGGCATAGCCTGGCTGCACGATGCGCGCTTTGGCCAGGCCCGGCATGGTGGCCACCAGCTGCGCCTGCACCGAGGCCGGCAGGCTGGTCGAGATCCCGTTCGGATACACCAGCTCACCGCCCGAATTGCCGGGCAGGGCCTCGGGCTCCAGGAACACCTGATGCCGCTCGCGGTCCTCGAAGCGCACCACCTTGTCCTCGATCGACGGGCAGTAGCGCGGGCCACGCCCGGAGATCGCGCCGCCATAGACCGCCGACAGATGCAGGTTGTCGCGGATCAGCGCATGCGTCTCAGGCGTCGTCGTGGTGATCCGGCAGGAGAGCTGCGGATTGGCGATCGCCGCGGTGAGACGGCTGAACGGCTGCGGCACGGCGTCGCCCGGGTCCTCCGGCAGCGACTCCCAGTCGATGCTGTCGCGTGCCAGCCGTGGCGGCGTGCCGGTCTTCAGCCGGCCGAGCGGCAGCCCCATTGTCTGCAGACGATGGCCGAGTGCAGCCGCCGGCGCCTCGCCGATCCGGCCTGCCGGCATCGTCTCGTGGCCGACATGGATGACGCCGCGCAGGAACGTGCCGGCGGTGAGCACCACCGCACCGGCCCGGATCTGCCGCCCGTCCGCGCAGACGACGCCGCAGGCCTCGCCCGCGTCGTCGAGCAGCAGATCATCGACCGACCCGGCTTCGATCGTCAGCCCCTCGGTTTCTGCCAGCAGCGTCCGCACCGCCGTCCGATACAGCGAGCGGTCGGCCTGTGCCCGCGGCCCGTGCACCGCCGGCCCCTTGGACCGGTTCAGCAGCTTGAAGTGGATCCCCGCACGATCGGCGGCACGTCCCATCAGCCCGTCCAGCGCATCGATCTCGCGAACCAGATGCCCCTTGCCGATGCCGCCGATCGCCGGGTTGCAGGACATCGCGCCGATCGTCTCCAGCCGATGCGTCAGCAGCAGCGTGCGCGCGCCGCTGCGCGCCGAGGCCGCCGCCGCCTCGCACCCGGCATGGCCGCCGCCGACGACGATCACGTCCACCCTGTCGACCATGCCTGGCTTCTCTCTCCATCGCGCACCGGTGCGTGCCCCGGGCCATCATCTGGTCCTGCGGGCGTCATTTTCCGATGCAGAACTCCCTGAACACCGTATCTAGCAGATCTTCCACCCCGACGGCTCCCGTCAGCCGCCCCAGCGCCCGCATGGCCAGGCGCAGCGCCTCGCCCTGCAGCTCCGGCAGATCCGGCCGTGCCGCCATCTGCAGATGCTCGACCGCCTCGGCCACGCCGGCCCGGTGCCGGGCCCGGGTCAGCGGGGGTGCCGCGCCGGCATCGGTCAGCCGGTGCACCTCGTGGGCCAGCACGGCCTCGAGAGCCTCGATGCCCTGGCCCGTCCGCGCGCTGACGCCGTGCCAGCCCGGTGGTGCCGGCGCCAGATCCATCTTGTTCCAGACCCGGATCCCGCCGGACGGCATCGTCGCCGTTTCCGCCGCCACGTGCAGGACCAGGTCCGCCTCCGCGGCGTGACGCCTGGCCCTGCGCACGCCTTCGGCCTCCAGCGGATCGGCCGTCTCGCGAAGTCCCGCCGTGTCCACCAGCGTCACCGGCACGTCGCCCAGCACCAGCCGGACCTCGATCGCATCCCGCGTGGTGCCGGCCCATTCGGACACCATGGCCGCTTCCCGCCCCGCCAGCCGGTTCACCAGGCTGGACTTGCCGACGTTCGGCGGTCCGCTGACGGCGATGAACAGCCCGGACCGGATCCGCTGCGCCCGCTGCCCCTCGGCCAGGTGCAGCCGCATCTCGGCCAGCAGCTGCCCGATGCCTGCCGCCGCGGCAGCCTCGATCTCCTGCGGCAGATCCTCGTCGGGAAAGTCGATCAGCGCTTCGTGATGCGCCAGCAGTCGTCGCAGCCGTGCCGCCCACCCGTCATAGAGCCGGCTCAGCGCCCCATCCGCCTGGCGCAGCGCCTGGCGACGCTGGGCCTGCGTGTCCGCCTCGATCAGGTCGGCGACCGCTTCCGCTTCCAGCAGATCCAGCCGCCCGTTGTTGAATGCCCGGCGGGTGAACTCGCCGGGCTCGGCCGGACGCGCGCCCAGGGCCACCAGCGCGTCGGAGACCGCCTCGACCACGGCGGGCCCGGCATGCAGATGCAGCTCGGCGCTGTCCTCGCCGGTGTAGCTGCGCGGTCCCGGAAACCACAGCACCAGCGCATGATCCAGCAGCTCCGGCCCGTCGGTGCCGGCGATGCGCAGCGCACGCAGCACCGCCCGCCTCGGCGGTGGACGGCCACCGCCGAGCGCATCGAGAACCGGCCCGCTCGCCGCCCCGCTGATCCGGATCACGGCGATGGCGGCCCGTCCCGTGCCGGTCGCGCGGGCAAAGATCGTGGGCGGCGTGTCGCTCATCCGGACCGCCCGCTCGGCGACGGCCGCTCACGTGCGCATCCCGTGGCGCTTGACATGGTTCCGGCCCTGCTTTGCCATGCGACCTCGCCGGTCCCGGAACCGGCATCGGAGGCGGGCCGTCTTGCCACAGTTGTCACTCCATTCTCCGCTCGGATCGCTGACCATGACACAGGAAGAGGATGCCATCGTGGCGCTCGACTGGGGCTGGAGTCGCGACCAGGAGGAGACCCCGCTGCTCCGCGAAGCAAGGCAGGAGCTCGACGCCTACTTCGACGGCGCCCTGATCCGCTTCAGCATCCCGCTGCTGCCGGCGGGCGGCACGCCCTACCGACAGCGCGTCTGGTCCGCCCTGGGCCAGATCCCGTTTGGCGAAACCCGGACCTATGCCGAGCTGGCGCGATCGACCGGCGGCTCCGCCCGGTCGATCGGCCAGGCCAACCGCTGCAACCCGCTGCCGATCCTGATCCCCTGCCATCGCGTGGTCGCACGGTCGCACCTTGGCGGCTTCTCGATGGGAGACGGGATCGAGACCAAGCGCTTCCTGCTGACGCACGAAGCGGCGGCCGACCGCCCTGCCCGGCGGTCCGCCGCATGATCCCGCTCTCCGGCCTCGGCCTGCAGGCATGACCAGAGCCATCCGCGTCCACGGCTATGGCGGCCCGGACGTGTTGAGCTGGGACGATGTGCCGATGCCGATGCCGGCCCCGCAGGAGGTGCTGATCCGTCAGGAAGCGGTCGGCCTCAACTTCATCGACATCTATCATCGCACCGGCCTCTACAAGCTGCCGACCCTGCCTGCCGTGATCGGCATGGAGGCAGCCGGGATCGTGGAGGTCGCAGGCTCTGCTGTCACCCGGCTGAAGCCGGGCGACCGGGTCGCCTATCCGGGCCAGCTCGGGGCCTATGCGGGTCACAGAACCATTGCCGCCGATCTCGTGGTGCGGCTCCCGGACACGATCAACACCCGGACGGCGGCGGCGATGATGCTGCGCGGCCTGACGGTGCAGGCGCTGCTGCGTCAGGTGCGGGTGCTGCAGGCCGGCGACACCATCCTCGTGCATGCCGCTGCCGGCGGTGTCGGGCTCCTGCTGTGCCAGTGGGCCGCCCATCTCGGCGCCACCGTCATCGGCGTCGTTTCCAGCGAGCAGAAGGCCGAACTCGCCCGACGGCATGGCGCGGCGCACACGGTGATCGGGCTCGAGGATCTGGCGGTGAAGGTCAAGCGCATCACCGGCGGCGCCATGCTGCCGGTGGTCTATGACAGCGTCGGCAAGGACAGCTTCATGTCCAGCCTGGATTGCCTGGCGCCGCGAGGCCTGCTGGTCAGCTACGGCAACGCCTCGGGCGAGGTCACTGGGGTCTCGCTCAGCCTCCTGGCGGCGCGTGGCAGCCTGTTTGTCACGCGCCCGAAGCTGACGACCTTCATCAGCCGGCGCGACCAGCTCGAGCAGGCATCGACGGAACTGTTCGATGTCGTCTCGAGCGGCGCCGTGCGGATCGAGATCGGCCAGAGCTACCCGCTGTCGCAGGCGGCACAGGCCCATCGGGCACTGGAGTCCCGCGCCACCACCGGCAGCACGATCCTGATCCCGGACTGACGAGACGGGCCGGGGTATCCCCCGGTCCCCATCCCGGAAACCTGCTCGATCAGGTATTCATTGCATCGAAGAAGTCGTTGTTCGTCTTGCTGTATTTCAGCTTGTCGAGCAGGAAATCCATGGCATCCATGGTGCCCATCGGCTGCAGGATGCGCCGCAGCACCCACATTTTCGACAAGGCGCTCTTGTCAACCAGCAGCTCCTCCTTGCGGGTGCCGCTCTTGGTCACGTCGATCGCCGGAAAGGTGCGCTTGTCGGAGAGCTTGCGATCCAGGATCAGCTCGGAGTTGCCGGTGCCCTTGAACTCCTCGAAGATCACCTCGTCCATGCGCGATCCGGTATCGATCAGCGCGGTGGCGATGATGGTCAGCGAGCCGCCTTCCTCGATGTTGCGGGCCGCACCGAAGAAGCGCTTCGGCCGCTGCAGCGCATTGGCGTCCACGCCGCCGGTCAGCACCTTGCCCGACGACGGCACGACGGTGTTGTAGGCGCGCGCCAGCCGGGTGATCGAATCCAACAGGATCACCACGTCGCGCTTGTGCTCGACCAGGCGCTTGGCCTTTTCCAGCACCATCTCCGTCACCTGCACGTGACGCGTCGCCGGCTCGTCGAAGGTGGACGACACCACCTCGCCCTTCACCGTGCGTGCCATGTCGGTGACCTCCTCGGGCCGCTCGTCGATGAGCAGCACGATCAGGAACACTTCGGGATGGTTCTGCGAGATCGCGGTGGCGATGCTCTGCAGCATCACCGTCTTGCCGGTGCGCGGTGGTGCCACGATCAGCGCGCGCTGTCCCATGCCGATCGGCGATACCAGGTCGATCACGCGTGGGGTGAAGTCCTTGGTCTGCCCCTTGGCCGTCACCGGCGCGCTCTCGTTCTCCATCTTCAGCCGGCGGTCGGGATAGAGCGGCGTGAGGTTGTCGAAGTTGATCCGGTGCTTGACTGCCTCGGGCGGCTCGAAATTGATGGTGTTGAGCTTGAGCAGCGCGAAATACCGCTCGCCGTCGCGTGGCGCGCGGATCTGTCCCTCGACCGTATCCCCGGTGCGCAGGCCGAAGCGCCTGACCTGGCTCGGCGACACATAGATGTCGTCCGGGCCCGGCAGGAAGTTGGCTTCCGGCGAGCGCAGGTAGCCGAATCCGTCGGACAGGATCTCCAGCGTGCCTTCGCCGTGGATGGCCTGGTCGTTCTCGGCGAGGTTCTTGAGGATGGCGAACATCATGTCCTGCTTGCGCAGGGACGACGCGTTCTCGATCTGCAGCGACTCCGCATAGGAGAGCAGGTCGGAGGGTGTTTTTGCCTTGAGTTCGGCGAGGTGCATGGACGCCTCGAAAGATCGATCGTGCGAAGGAAGGGGGAACGGGCCGCGTGCCATGTTCGGCAGCGACTATATTCGGTCGCGAGCGGAGCAGGCTCCGCGTTGGGTCGACCGACGACGTTCCGACTGGAGGGATCCCAGACCGGCAAGGAGCCTGCCAAGGGACAACAAGAAGATAGGGCGGCGTACCCACGCCCGTCAAGCAGCCCGGCGACGGCTCCCTGTTCAGAGCCCCGGATCGAAGGAGGCTGGCGTCAGCCAGTAGCGTCCGGCAACCGCACGGTCCCCCCACCAGGACACCAGCCTGGTCAGCAGATCCACATGACGTGGCTGCGAGACGATCTCTCCGGACAGGGCGTCTGCGGTGCACAGGCCCGACAGCGCCACCTCCTGCGCCGGCAGCGCCAGCTGCAGCCTGCAGTCACCAGTGCCGGCCGTCGGCCCGCCAGTCAGGCGACCGGTCACCTGGCCCAGCGCCACCAGATGGCGGTCGGCCGTGAACAGGATCGCCTCGCCCTGCAGTCGCCCGTCGGGCGCTGGGCCGGCAAGCCCGATCGAGAGATGAACCGGCGGCTGCTCCACCGCCTCCCGCACTCCCGGCACCGTGCCCTGCAGCACCCCGCCATACCGGTACGGCTCGGCTGCGATCCGCGCCATGACCGCCGCCGGGTCCGGGGTCGGAGCCGGCCGCGGCGCCGCCCTGCCCGTGCAAGCGCAGCAGATCGTCAGGCCCGCCAGGATTGCCGGCTGTATGAGACCCGTTCGTGCCAGCATCACCATCCCACCGTCATCGCCCGCCGAGCCAGCCCTTGCGCCAGAACCAGATCATCGGCACCGCGATCGTGACCGCCATCAGTCCGAGTGCATACCAGTAGCCGAAGCTCCAGTTCAACTCGGGCATGTTCTTGAAGTTCATTCCGTAGATGCTGGCGATCAGGGTCGGCGGGATGCCGATGATGCTCACCACGGTGAGGATCTTGATGCCGTTATTCTGCTCGATGTTGATGAAGCCCAGCGTCGCATCCAGCAGGAACTGCACCTTCGTGTTCATCTGCCCGTCATAGTCGCTCAACGACGAGATGTCCTTCGACAGCAGGGTCAGCCGCATCGCCAGCCGCTCCGCGCACGGGCGGTCGCCATTGTCGCGGACATAGATGACGATGCGCTGCAGCCCGAGCAGGCTGTCGCGAACCGAGGAAATCAGGTCGGCTTCCCTGCCGACCTTCTGGAGCAGCGCACGCAGCGCGCGATCGTTGTTTCTGACCTCCGAATCCTGCGAATGGAAGACCCGTTTGGAGAGCTGGTCGAGCTCGCGTCCGGACGTCTCGAGCACGTCGGCGATCCTGTCGATGATCGCCTCGAGCAGCAGCAGCAGCGAATCTTCGGCATTGTGCGACGTCGTCTGCTTCGACAGCTTTCGCCCGACGGTCTCGAACACCGAGTAGTCCGTATAGCGGATGGTCACGAGCCGGTCCTGGCTGAGCACGAACCCGACCGGCGAGGTGAAGGAGGCGTCGTCGGTGCGTCGCACCAGCGGCGTCGACAGATACAGGGTCTGCTCCTCCATGTAGACCCGGCTGGAGCTCTCGATCTCCTCCACCTCCTGTCGCGTCGGGATGCGCAGGCCGGTCAGGGCATGCGCCAGCGTCCGCTCTTCCTCCGTGGGGTCCAGCAGATCGAGCCAGGCCGCCGTGTCGCTTTGCGTCTCGTCCGAGACGGCCACCGGCGGCTGTCCGGTCGGATGGGCGAGAAACATGGGCTCTCCTTCAACGGGCTTCGACCGTGGATGGCAACGAAGGCGGCATCATGTCAAACCATGACAGCCGGCCTTCCGCGATGTTTGTTGAGCCTCGTCGGAGTTGAAGGAAGCCGGGTGCCATCCGGACCGCGTTTCCGGCAGCGATGGCGTGATGCAGCCTGCAAGGGTCCGCATCCCACGTACTCGCATCCTGCCCCCTCCGGTAGAACCGGTGGGCGGCCGGCTCCACATCTCGCGAAGTGCTGCGCGATAGGCATCGTTCTTCTGCGACATGACGGAGTACGGGCCGACCTGCCAGTGGCGGCGTCATCTTCGTCTTGGTGACAGCACCCGAATGCTGACGGAACGGTTGCCGCGACGGCCGGGCTGGTCAGCGGCACGGCTGCGACCTTCGGTTCCGTCGTGCTGTTTCTCGTTGACGGCGTGTTCCATGCCGCAGAGGTATCAGGCGACGAGGCGGTTGCGAGCGGGATCGAGGACAACGAGACGGTGCAGTGGGTGCGTAACGGTGCCACCCTGATGTCCCGGTCGGCGGGCTGCGGTCGTTGCAGGAGATCGGCAAGCTGACGAGCGGCAGCCCGGATTGCCATCCGGGCCTGGCGATCGCTGGCTGTGCCAGGTGCGCGCCTTCAAGCATGAAGCAACCGCCCAGGCGCAGGCCGCGACGGCGGCCAACAGCCGCATCCGTGGTGTTGCCGTAAGGGATATCGGCGTGTTCCAGGGCGCCACGTCGGGCGGTACGGCACTGATGACCGCCGCCCCGCCTGGGCTTGCCATGAGCGCCGAGCAGAACCGGCGGACGAGGACTACAAGAAATCGTTGATACCTCATGGCGGCATGCCCAAGGATATCCGCCTCGAGATGCGCGTGATCGGCTATTCGACCCCGCGGACGTCATGAGCCGCCGGAGCGCGCTGCTGTGCCGGCCATCCGGTTCTGCGCCGCGAGGCACATCGGCCGGGATCGTCGGCTACACGCTGCTCAGCGCGGCGAAGCCGTTCATCGTCCTGGAAGGCCTCATTCCGGTTCTGGCCAACGGGCTCGACATCTGGCTCGGGTCCATCCTGCCGGTCATTGGCGTTGCCATCGCGCTGCAGCTGGTGCTGGCGCTCGCTGCTTCATCCCGATCTCCGCTTTGCCAGCGTAGTCAACCTGGTGTTCTGGCTTCTGCTTGCTCCCTTCGCCTGGCTGCTGCTGCGCATGCTCCGTCTGCGCTGCTGGCAGCCCTGGACCGGGCCGGAGGATTGGGAGCCGGGCGACGAGGCCCCGCCGCACTGGCATGACGCCGGACCGCCTGAAGCCCTGACCGCGTGCCGGCCCGCCAGCGGCACGGAACCAGCGGCACGGGACCGGGGGCGGCGTCGGGAAACCCCGGTTCCTGCCGAGCCTTACATCATCATCCAGCAGGGGGACCCATCCATGGACCGTGACACCGCTTCCCAGGCGATGACGTCTGATGCGGATCTGGCAAGCCCCGCTTTGCCCATCACCCGGATCGCTGATCCCGCGGCACTTCCCGCCTTGAGCGATCCCGGCGAGCGACGCGGCGACATGCTGTATCGCCGGTTCGGCCGCACCGACGAGATGATCTCCGCCATCGGCATGGGCGGCTTCCATCTGGGCAAGAACGCGGTCAGCGACGGCGAGGCGGTGCGTCTCGTGCACGAGGGCATCGATCGCGGCATCAGCTTCATCGACAATTGCTGGGACTACAACGAGGGCCGCTCCGAGCTGCGCGTCGGCGTGGCGCTCGACCAGGGCGGCTACCGCGACCGCGTCTTTCTGATGTCCAAGATGGATGGCCGCACCAAGCAGGAGGCCGCCCGCCAGATCGACACCTCGCTGCAGCGGATGCGCACCGACCGCATCGACCTGGTGCAGCACCACGAAATCCTGCGCTACGACGATCCCGACCGGATCTTCGCCGAGGGCGGGGCGATGGAGGCGTTCATCGAGGCGCGCCAGGCCGGCAAGCTGCGCTATATCGGCTTCACCGGCCACAAGGACCCGCGCATCCACCTGCAGATGCTGGCCGTCGCCGCCGAGCGGGGGTTCCACTTCGATGCCGTGCAGATGCCGCTGAACGTCATGGACGCGCATTTCCGCTCCTTCGCCCATCTCGTGCTGCCGTATCTGGTCGAGCATGGCATCGCGGCACTCGGCATGAAGAGCTTTGCCGACAGCGTCCTGCTCAAGAGCGGCGCTGCGATCGCGCCGCTGGAATATCTGCAGTATTCGCTGAACCTGCCGACCTCGGTGGTCATCACCGGCATCGAGACCCAGCGCGACCTCGATCAGGCATTCGAGGCGACCCGCACCTTCCAGCCGATGGACCGAGCCACCCTGGCCGATCTGCTCGCCCGGAGCCGGCCGCATGCGCTGGACGGCAAGTACGAGCTGTTCAAGACCAGCGCCACCTTCGACGGCACCGCCAAGAACCCGACATGGCTCGGCGGCGACGTCGAGGCCGTCAACAAGCTGGCGCCCGTGATGGAGTGACGGCAGGCGGCGCGCACGGACCGGAAGCCAAGGCTCCCGGTCCTGGCTCGGGCCCTTACTGGACGGCGAGCAGCGGCACGAACGGGACGCCGAGGCCGGTCACGTCGTTGTAGCCGGGCGTCACGTAGTTGAAGACGTCGTTGATGCCTTCGCAGATCGCCGTCGAGCAGACCAGCAGCGGGAACGGCGTGGTCTCCGCCAGGGCTGTCACCGAGTTGATGGTGACGACCCGGACCTCGTTCGGGTTGGTCACGTAGCCGCGCAGCACCGCCAGCGGTTTGGCGGGCGGCCTGACCTGGTTGATGCCGGCACTGTTGATCGTCTTGCCAATCGTGTGGCTGTAGAGCCAGGGATTGGCGAAGCCGACCATCGGCTTGCCCAGCAGCCCATGCACCTCGTTGACGGTCGCGATCACGCCTGCGGTCAGCGGCGAAGCAAGGCTGGTGCCGCCCTCGGCGATCTCGCAATACTCGGTGGTGGCACTCTCCTTGGTGCAGCCGATGTCGCTGTGGCCGTCATTGGCGATCGTGTAGCTCTCGCCATACAGGTAGCCGGTGTAGGGATCGGCGTCGGCCGAGATGTCCGGGCTCACCCGGTGCGGCGTCAGCGGCACGGTCTCGCCCGAGCCCAGGTTGAGCGTGGTCGCAAGCGCTGTGGAAACCACCGAGGCCTGATAGTCGGGCTGCGCCTCAAGCAGGCTGATGCCGCCGCCGCTGCCGGCATAGTAGCTGAAGTCGTTGTAGGTGGTGCCGTCGACGCTGGTGGTGGTCAGGCCGCTCGTGGTGATGGAGGTCTTGCTGTTGACGGTGGCGTTGGCGAGGAAGTCGCGATAGGTGCCCCAGCCATGCTCGGTCTTGGCGCCCCGGGCGTTGGTGAGCAGCAGCGAGGTGCCGCCGACGCCGGTAACGTAGGCGCTGGTTGCTTCCCAGGAGCCGGTCGCGACGCCGTTGATCTGCGACAGGTCGCCATCGTCGCCGGAGCTGAACAGGACGGTGATGCCCTGCGCCGCCGCGGCCATGAAGGCTTGGTCCTCGGTGGCGACGTCGGCGGCCGAGACAGACTCGCCGTTGTTGCCGTAGCTGTTGGTGATGATGTCGGCGCGGTGGTCGTAGATCGTGTCGAGCAGGGCGGTGGTGAGCGAGGTGCCGCAGTCGCGCGAGCCGACATAGACGATGTTGGCGCCGGGCGCCGAGCCGTGCACCGCCGCGACGTCCAGCGACTCCTCGGTCCACCAGCCATACGGGCCGCACGCCTCGCTGGCGCTGACGTCGTAGATGCCGGCAGGGATGATTTCCGAGAAGTTGCTCGAGGTCAGCTGCGGCAGGCCATGGTTGGACGCGTAGTGGTTGCCGTCGCTCTGCAGCGTCGGCGAGGCGTAGGCGTCGAGGATGGCGACCGTGATGCCGCGGCCGTCGAGGCCGATATTGAACGGGTTGAGACCATAGGCGGCCTGGATCTGCTGCGGATTGTAGCCGCAGGCGAGCCAGGGCAGCGTCTTCTTGTAGGGACCGGGCTGTGTGCTCAGCGTGGCGTTGGCGTCGCCGAAATAGGTGCTGCAATAGGGCGACGGGGTGTTGGCCGCCACCGGCGGCGGCAGCACCGCCGCGCTGGCCGCGGCTCCGGTCGCCATCGCTGCCCGGGCCGGCGCCACCAGGGCGCCTGCGGTGACCGACCGATGCTGCGGCTGCTTGAGCAGGGTCGTGTCGTCGAGACCCTCGATATACAGGACCTTGCCGGCCAGCGCCGCGGGGAGCCTCGGCGCTTCCTTGTTGGCGCGCAGCGTCGCGGCGCCGAACCGGTACAGCTTCTGGCTGACCCCGAAGGTGCGGCTCAGCTGGCCGACGGTGGCCGTGGCCGACACGTAGGACCCCAGCGGCCCGACGGTGATCCGGGACATCCCGGCCTCGTTGAGCATCGCGGCCACGGCGGCGACATCGGCTGCGTTCGGGGCAAAGCGCGCCTTGAAGGCCTCGGGGCTCAGATATTGACCGTACTGGGCGCTGCCCGGCGTGGACACGGCGGCGACCAGGCTCTTGAGCGCATCGGGGTTCTTCAGCGCCATGTGCACGACGATGGAGACGTTCTGTCCGGTAGCGGCGGCGCCCATCTCGGTGGCGGACGGCACCCAGTTGGCGACGTTGCCGGCCACGGTCGTCGCGGCGGCGGCCAGTCCCGGCGGGATGGCGCAGGCCAGGAGCGTCGCGCCCATGCAGGCCCGTTTCCAATGCTTCTTGATCGTTCCTGCCAAGTGGAGTCTCCGGTTCGTCGGTTGCTGGATCGGGCCGAGGCTGGCATCGCACGGGGGCTTGGCTGCCTGGAGGCGTCGACAGGAGACGTCCCGCACCCGGCGGCGACTTCCTGAGACGAGCTCCATGTTTCAGAATGCCACTTCTTTTTTGCAAAGCTATACGGAGCCTGACCGTTCCGCAACGTTCCAGCGGACCCGAAACGACCGATCCGGGCTCGCGACAACAGGGGCTGATCGCCGCCTGACGACCGAACATGGCGTGGCTGAGCGACGGATTGCCGTAGCGTATGCTGGTGAGGCCAGCAGACGTTCGCACCCGATGAGATGGACTGGTCCGCCTGCGCTGCGCGCCGCGCGGAATCGGCACCCGCCATGACAGCATATGACAGCCGCTGGCGGCAGGGGTCCCATCCATAGGCGCGAACTTAACGCTGGACGTGGGCTGGGCTGATTTGATTCTGGATACGGATGCCAACTGTGCCCGCACTTCCCCTCGATCCCCATTGGCCTGCCCTGTTGGAGCGCCTCTCCCAGGTGCTGGATCTGGAAGCCTCGGCACGCGCCGTCGGGGCTCTGATGCGGCGGCGCAACGTCAGCGATGCCGCGACCCTGCTCCGCCTGGCGCTGGCGCAGGGTCCAGGCGGTCTCAGCCTTCGCTCGGCGGCAGCCTGGGCCGGCATCAGCGGCGTCGCTCAGCTCTCTGACGTGGCGCTCCGGCGCCGGCTTTGAGGTGCGTGCGCATGGTTGGGCCAGATCGCCGGGGCGCTGTTGTCAGCAAGGTCAACTGCCCGGGATGGCATTCCGGGCTGCCGGCTGCGGATCATGGACGGCAGCTCTATCAGTCATGCCGGTGCCGACCGAACGATCTGGCGCCTGCACGCGGCCTACGATCCCGCCACCGCCAGCTTCACCGACCTGGAGCTGACCAGTGCCGACGCGGGCGAGGGGTTCGGCCGGTTCGCGTTCTTCAGGGGCGACCTGGCAGTCGGCGACCGTGGCTATGCCAAGCCGCCCGGCTTGCAGCACGTGCTGGCAGCCGGTGCCGACTTCCTGGTGCGGGTGGGCTGGAACAGCCTGCGCATGACCACTCCGGACGGCGCGCGCATCGATCTGGCTGGCCTGCATGGCGCCCTGTCGCCGGGACAGGTCATCGATGTCCCCGTTGTCCTGACGCGCCCGAGCCGGGGCACAGGTCGATTGTCACGCCCCTTCTTGCCAGCTCGTCTCGTCATCATGCGCCAGCACGAGGCGGCGGCCACGCGCGCCGTTCGCGCGGCGCGGCGCAAGCATGGCAAGAACCCGCCGCACCGGGCGTTGCTGCCGATGACGCTGGCCTCGGCCGGGTTCCTGATGGTGCTGACCTCGCTGCCGCCGGAGGTGGCGGCGCCGGAGCGGGTGATGGCGATCTACCGGCTGCGATGGCAGATCGAGCTGGCGTTCAAGCGCCTCAAGAGCGGCCTGGGCATCCACCGCCTGGTCGCCCGGGACCCGGTCATGGCCCGAAGCTGGCTGCTGGCGCATCTGATCCTGGCCCTGTTGATCGAGGACGCCACGGGCGAAGTCCTCGACTCTCCCCCCCTGTACGCCGTGCCATCCCGCACCGCCCCGTTTCTCTATGGCGCCTGCACGGCATGCTGCGGTCCGCGTTGATCGGCACTGTCCTGCGGGCCTTCGTGATTGACGACTTGAAGCTGGCAGCATCCACGGTCCGGCGTCATCTGTGTGACCCACCCCGGCGCCGACGAAACCACGCGAGCGCAGCACGGCGCACGATGTGAGATCTTGATGACTATAGAAAATAGGACATGCATCGGCACCGGAAGGTGGGAAGCGGTTATGGCCCATCGGCGGCGATGGGTGTGAACCCTGGCCCTCCGGTGTGTCCCATTACTCCATGTGGTCGGGGTGATTTCGGGAAAACCGATTCGGGAACAGGTTCCGGGAAAGGGGCACAAGCTGCTGCTGTTCCACTCTCCGAAAAGCCAGTAATCCTGTTGGACGCTCGTTTGTGGGAACGGCAGCGTGGACCACGTCCGTCAGTCTGCGCGCGTGAAGAAGAGATTCATGCTGGGCACGTCCGACAAAAAGGTCTCAATCTCGGCAATACGGTCAGCGCGCAGGCGGCAAACCGTAGCGAGCTTCTGGTCCAGTTGCACGCCGTCCCTCTCGCCCGTGTTGTGAAGACCCAATGCCATGTTGTCGCGGCTCAACAGAATGTTCTCTAGTTCGAACGACAAGCCGTAGCTGGCGATCAACTGCGCCCGCTCCACTACCGCATCACCGCCGACCGCCGTGCCCGAGATCGCGTTGTCGCCTGGCAGCGTCCAGGTGGCGTCGTCGTGGAGCAACGCGCGCATCCCCGTCCAGTCACCGCTGACCAGCGTCTTGTAGAACGTCTTGGCGATCTCTTCGGACGTGGGCATCATCATCTCCATTAATCCGCCTCACATAGTTTGCCGGATACCGATTGGCTATGCCCACCTGGCTGGTGAATACGATCCGCTGGTCGGATTTCCCAAAAATCGATCCTTTTGGGAAAGCTAGGGGGACGGCATCTGCTTCCTTAAGTTCGCGCCTATGGGGGTCCCATCTCGCCGCAGGCGCAATGCGCAGACAGACCCCGCACCGCGAGACGGACTGGTCGGTCCGTCTCGCGGTGCCGGTGATGGGAGTTCAGCGAACGGTTTTGAAGCCGGTGTCGCTGACCAGGAATACCGTGCCCAGGCCGTGCGCGCCGCCGGCGGCGGTGGTTCCGAACAGGCTGCCCGAGGCATCGTTCACCAGACCGGCGACCGGGTCCGCCCCGTCGGAGCCGTTGAAGCTGTGCAGCACGGTGTAGGTCGCGTGGCTGGCGGAGATCCGGAACACGGTGCCGGAGCGGTTCGGGCCGCCGGCCGAGGTCGTGCCGTAGAGCTTGCCGGCGTGGTCGAGCAGCAGCGATCCGAGCGGCTCCGACCCCCGAGGATCATTGCTGGCGAAGGCGACCAGCGTTGTGAGCTGGTTGTGCTGTGATCCGCTCAGCTCGAACACGGTTCCATCGCCGCTGGAACCGCCGGTGCTGGTGGTGCCGTAAAGGTTGCCCTGGCCGTCCACGGTCAGGCCGCCCTGCGGAAAGGCACCGTTGCTGCCGTTGAAGGTGGCCAGCACGGTCAGCGCGGCATAGGCCGGACCGGACAGCGAGAACACGATGCCCTGGCCATACTGGCCCCCGGTCGCGTTGGTGCCATACAGCACCCCGTCCGGGCCGGCGACGAGCGTGGCGCCCGGGTGCTCGGCGAAGTTGCCGGCAAACGACGTGGTGGCGGCCAATGTGGTGAGAGCCGCGCCAGACAGCTTGAAGACCGTGCCGTTGCCGCCGGCGCCGCCCTGGATGGTCGTGCCGTAGAGCGCGAATGCCGCCCCGGTGGCACTGGACGGCAGCGCCGTCAGCGAACTCGGCTCCGTGCCGACAGCGCCGGCGAAGCTGGCCAGGCTGGTGAATGTTCCTCCGCCGGCTTTGGACAGCTCGAACACGGTTCCGGCGTTGCCGGAGCCTCCGCCGGACGTCGTGCCGAACACCCTGCTCGGCGGATCGAGAACAAGAGCGGAGGAGGGATTCGCGCCGTTGGCCCCCGAGAAGGCGAACAGCGTGACCAGCGCGGTGTAGTTCTGCTCGGACAGCTCGAAGACGGTGCCGTCGGCATTCGGGCCTCCGAACCGCGTCGTCCCATACAGATTGCCCTGCTTGTCGATGCCGAGCGCGGTAGCCGGGTTGCTGCCATTGCTGCCGTCAAACGAAACCAGCGTCGTCAGTGCGGGTGCGGCGAGCGCCAGATCGGCGGTCGATCCAAGCACCAGGCATGATGCGGCGGCGGCGATGGTCGCGGCAAGTCGTATGGATTGCATGGCGTTCCTCCAGATGTTGATCGAGGCTGTGACAATCGAAGATGACGCGCCGAAGCCCGGATTTCGGGTTCTCCAACGCAGGCGGGGTCGATCGCAGCGACAGCATCAAATGGCTGAGCGATGATACCAGCAAGACGACGGCGATCGGATCGGGCGACGCGATCCACGGAAACGATCGCGGCGAAGTCCAGCAAGAACATGCAGGTGTCCGGATGGGACATCCAAGGCCTGTTGTTCTGTTGCAGGATGCTACACGCGGTTTCGATCCTGGCAAGTTATTTAAAGATGAACCTGTCAGCCAGCCTCTGCACAGCAGGCTCGTGAAGACCCGGCATGCAAGGATCAAGCGTCTGCGACCTGAGGCAATCTCCTTCACCGCCGATTGGAATCATGCCGGACTCAAAGCATCGGTCATGATGGAAGCCACGAAGCATCGCGGTCGTTTTGGCGACATGCCAGGCTGCTCTCCTGGCTCTGCAGACGCGGCACATGCCGGGTGTCGTCTGGCAGGAGGAGGCTGCTAGCGTCTTGGCACCGGCCGCCAGTCGGGCGGTGCCATCTCAAAGCCGTCAAAGCGAAAGGCGGGCGCCACCACGCAGGATACCAGGGTCCAGGACCCCATCGAGACAGCGGTCTGCCAGTGGCCGCGCGGGACCAGCAGATGCGGCCACTGGCGCAGGCCGAGATCTGGTCCGAGATGACGAGCATCAGCATCGTGACCGTCCGGCGATGTCGTCAACACCAGATGCGCGCCAGCCTGCCAGATCCACAGCTCTGCGGCATCGACACGATGCCAATCGCTGAGCTCGTCCTCGCGCAGCAGGAAATGGATCGCCGTCCCCGTGCCGCGGCTGCCGTCATCCGGCTGGTCTCGCCAGGTTTCACGGTAATGGCCTCCCTCGGGATGAGGCTGCAGCGCCAGTCCGCGGATGACTGCATCGGCGGTCAAGGTCGGGTCACGGAGATCGATCATGATACGCCCTCGGCCGGGATATCGGCTTTCCAGTCAAACGCGTCACCGCCTGATCGTCGCCAGATCATGGTCGCTCGACGCCAGATGACGTCATGAAGCGTCCTGACGTGTCTCCCAGACCAATGGACAAGATGAGCAGCCAGCAGGCTGGCAGACTGATGTCCCAGGGTTGAAGACAGAGGCCGACAAAGCGGGTTTCTGCACTGCGTCATCCTGCGCTGGGGCAGCGCGACACGATGTCAGTGACTCTGGGCAGGCTTTGCCTTCGACCAGACCTTAGCAAGCAATGACAGGGCGCCAGCAGGATTGGCAGCATAATGGCCTATCGTGCGACGTCGCCGGCGCTTCGGGATGATCCCCGCCCGGAATTGGCATTCGATGTCGAGGTCGGCAACTTGAGGGCTGGATCGAGCCTTGAGGCGGCCGCATGTCCGGTCGCTGATTGGGCCCTGTCCATAGAGACGAAAAGACTGATAGGACATCGACCTGCGCGCCGATGCTGGATAGGGCGGCAGCCCGAACGCTTGTCAAGCTACCTGCAACACAAGTCGGCGCCGATGGTGCGGCTGGCGACATGCGCCAGATCGACTAGTCACGCTGGTGACGATGCTACCAGTCACGGGACACAGCTGAGCGAGGATAATCAGCACCTCGCTCAGGTCCGTCAGGCACTCAACCAAAGCTGCGAATGCCTTGGTGGCCTGCTGCTAGGCTTTCTGTTGCTTCAGGAAGGCGCCGACAAAGCTTGGAATGTGACTGCCAAGCCAATCTCCCATCTCCTGCTCCTCCTTCATCGACTGCTCCAGCACCGAGATGTCGTCGGGCGCGCCAGCCGCTTCAGCCAGGGTGATCAGCACCTTGTAGGAACCGATTTCGTAGGCCTTAAAACCGACAGCGGCGAGAACGTTCTTCAACACCTCGTCCTGCGACAGGGAATGAGCGAAACCGGCTACAGTCGCAACTGCACCAGTTACCGCTTCTTTCGTCACCGAGGCGCTGGTGCCGTGCTTGGCCAACAGGCTGTCCAGGCGAGCCGCCTGCTCGGTCGACCGTGTCATCTCGCCCTGCATCTTCGCATGCAGCTCGGGATAGGATTCCATTCGAGTCAGCTGGTTCTTGACCGTGCCGATCGCCTGCGTCTCGACAGCATGCTGATTACGGAGGCCCGTCAGGTAGATCGTCAGCGTCTTGTTCGCGTCACTCATGTCATACTCTCAGTGTCAGCAAGTGACTGCAACGTCACCTGGGCATTTAAGATGCGCTCGGCCACCGTCTGATTATCGTCCAGAGAACAAGACAAGTTGATGCTCGTGACGGCCGATCATGCTCTCACGGGGCGTCGACAAGCATGACCGGTGGCCGTCTGCCAGGACACGCGGCCATGTCCGGCGCGATCCCTGACATGACGATCCGATATCGCTGGGCTGCGGATATCGTCTGCTCGGCCGTCGAAGATGGGAATGGTGGGATGACGATGTCCGGCGGCCGGCCATCCTGCGAGGCTGCGGCTCTTCAACTCGAGACGACCCGCCGCGGCGTCTTCGGAACAGGATGGCGTTGCAAGCATCATGTTTGAGGTGCTTCCTGTCGTGCCTGGTGCTGCCGTCCCTCGGCAGGGGTGGATGGATCAGGCTTGGGATCTGCGGCTGACGCGCACGTCGCCGAGTCCCAG
>CAXTZG010000026.1:38539-38809 GCA_964248625.1 uncultured Acetobacteraceae bacterium
ACGCGACGATCGCTGCTTGCGCCGGCTGCATCAGTATCGTGGAGCGCGGCTCGCCGGGCGTCCAGTTGGCTGTCCTGATTTCGCACCGCCGTGGTCCGAATTGAGACAGCATGCACCGCCGCATCACAACCGCGGAGAGCCCGGCTCATAAGCCCGTCGCCGCGAAGACGCTCAAGTTTGCAACCGTTCGTGCTACGCTGCTCGACGCGACGGACCACCGATGCGAGACAGGCAAGTAGTCATCGGTCTCCCGCAGCAGTCCATTTCTTG
>CAXTZG010000027.1:0-31429 GCA_964248625.1 uncultured Acetobacteraceae bacterium
GCGACGAGGCGTACTTCCTTTACGCCTATCCCGCATGCTCCGACGCCATCGCTTTCGGCTGCCTCGCCGCCCTGCTCTCGGCGAGTAGTCTGGCCAGCCGCCCCAGTCCGTGGCTGCAGCGGATCGCGGCCCTGCTAATGGCGTCGCTCTATCTGTGGCGTCCGATCGCCGACACCAACGTGTGGGGTGCCAGCCTGATCTCGCTCGGCGCAGCGGTCCTGCTGCTCGGGGCCGAAAAGGCGCCGCCGACGTCGCATCGGCGTCCCGGTTCACGCGGCCTGCGCTGGCTCGGCCGGCACAGCTACGAGCTCTATCTGTTCCACCTCGTGGCCCTGGCAGCGCTGCGCATCGCCCTGCCGCCAGCGCAGGCGACGCCCGGCGTCAAGCCGGTCTGGCTGCTGCTCTACCTGCTGCTGTCCGCGACTCTGGCCGCGCTGGTCGCCCGGCTGGTCGCGGAACCGGCCAACCGGACCATCCGCCGGCTGAGCCGTCACGTCGGGGATGCAGCCCTTACCGTTCCTCTACCCGTGCCACGCCTGCCACCAGCTTGAGCTGCTGGGCCAGCCTCGGCGTGACCATGTAGGCCTCCGGCAGCGCCACCTCGACATCCTGCGTCTCGTCCAGGCACGGCAGCAGCACCACCCGGCCGCGACCACCCTTCTCCCGGCTCAGCAGGCCGCGGATGGTCTCGATCGCCGCCGGCCGGTCGATCCAGATGCGCATCTCGCCCCGGTCCTCAGCCGCCGCCTTATCGAGCGACACCGCGTCCTGCGCCGTCACCCGCAGCATCTCGCCTTCCATGCGCAGGTCCGCCGTCACCAGCACCGCCTGGCCTGCCACCAGCACGTCGCGGGCGCGCGACAGCGCCTCGGAGAAGAACGTCACCTCGCAGGACCCCGAGGCGTCCGACAGCCGGACCCATGCCATCTTGCTGCCGCTGCGGGTCGGGCGCTCCTTGCGGTCGATGATGCAGCCGGCGATCTTCACCCGCCCGATCCCCGCCTGCCCGGCGGTTTCCAGCGCGTTTGCCTTCACGACGCCCAGCCGGCGCAGGAGCGGCGCATAGGCGTCGAGCGGATGCCCGGTGAGATGGAAGCCGATCGCGTCGGCCTCAAGCCCGAGCCGCTCGATGCCCGGCCAGTCGGCCACGGCGGGCAGCCGCAGCGTCTCCTTGGCGCGCGCGCCGCCGAACAGGCCGATCTGGCCGCTCGCCGCCTCCTCCGCCTGCGCCTGGGCGCGACGCAGCATCGTCTCGGCGGCGCCGAACACGCGCGCGCGGTTGCTGTCAAGCGAGTCGAAGGCGCCGGCCTTGGCCAGGTTCTCGAGCTGCATCTTGTTGAGCTGCTTCGGCTCGACGCGCTGGGCGAAGTCGGCGAGGTCCGCGAACGGCGCCGTTCCACGCGCCACCTCCACCGCCTGCATGGCCGCAAAGCCCACCTTCTTCACCGCTGCCAGCGCGTAGCGGATCGACTGCCCGCCATCGTCTGCCACCTCCACGGTGAAATCCGCCCCCGACCGGTTGATGTCGGGCGGCAGCACCGTCACGCCGAGGCGCCCCGCCTCCTGGCGCAGCGCCGCCAGCTTGTCGGTCTTCTCGCGCGCCAGCGACAGGCAGGCGGCCAGAAACGCCACCGGATGGTTGGCCTTCATCCACGCCGTCTGATACGACACCAGCGCGTAGGCAGCCGCATGCGACTTGTTGAAGCCATAATCGGCGAACTTCGCCATCAGCTCGAACACCTCGACCGCCTTGTCGCGGTCGATGCCGCGCCCGACCGCGCCTTCGGTGAAGATCTCGCGCTGCGTGTCCATTTCCGCGCGGATCTTCTTGCCCATGGCGCGCCGCAGCAGGTCGGCGGCCCCCAGGCTGTAGCCCGCCATCTTCTGCGCGATCTGCATGACCTGCTCCTGGTAGACCATGATGCCGTAGGTCTCGCTCAGGATCTCGCGCAGCTCCTCGTGCGGCGCGGCCCACTTCTCGCCGTGCTTGCGTCGGCAGTAGTCGGGGATGTTGGCCATCGGGCCGGGACGATACAGCGCCACCGCCGCGATCAGGTCCTCGAGCCGCGTCGGGCGCATCTGCCGCAGCACGTCGCGCATGCCGGCACCTTCGAACTGGAACACGCCGGCGGTGTCGCCGCGCGCCAGCATCTCGTAGGTGGCGGCATCGTCCAGCCTCAGCGTCGCCAGATCGACCACGACGCCCAGCTTCGCCAGCATCTGCACGCCGCGCTGCAGGATCGTCAGGGTCGTCAGGCCGAGGAAGTCGAACTTCACCAGTCCGGCCTGCTCGACGAACTTCATGTTGTACTGGGTGACCAGCATGTCGCTCTTGGGGTCGCGGTACAGCGGCACCAACTCGGCAAGCCTGCGGTCGCCGATCACCACGCCGGCCGCATGGGTGCTGGCGTGGCGGTAGAGTCCCTCCAGCTGCAGCGCGATCTCCATCAGGCGTCGCACCGCCTCGTCGCCGGACCGCATGTCCTGCAGCCGCTTCTCGCCGTCGATCGCCTGGCGCAGCGTCACCGGCTTGGCCGGGTTGTTGGGGATCAGCTCGCAGACCTTGTTGACCACGAAGAACGGCAGGCCGAGCACCCGGCCGACGTCGCGCACCGCGGCGCGCGCCTGCAGCTTGCCGAAGGTGATGATCTGCGCCACCCGGTCGGCGCCATATTCGCGCCGCACATAGGCGATCACCTCGTCGCGCCGGTCCTGGCAGAAGTCGATGTCGAAGTCGGGCATCGACACGCGGTCGGGGTTGAGGAAGCGCTCGAACAGCAGGTTGAACGGGATCGGATCGATGTCGGTGATGGTCAGCGCCCAGGCGGCCAGCGAGCCGGCGCCCGAGCCGCGGCCCGGACCCACCGGGATGTCCTGCGCCTTGGCCCACTGGATGAAGTCGGCGACGATCATGAAGTAGCCGGGAAACCCCATCTTCGCGATCACGTCGAGCTCGAACGCCAGACGCTCGCGATACTGCGCGGCCGTGTCGGCGTCGGCGGCCATCGTCTGCAGACGCAGCTCCAGCCCTTCCTCGGCCATGGCGCGCAGCGTCTGCTCCTCGCTGCTGCCTTCGCGCACCTTGGGGCAGATCGGCAGCAAGGGCTTGCGCGTCTCAGCCATGATTGCGCAACGACGCGCGATCGCCAGCGTGTTGTCGCATGCCTCCGGCAGGTCGGCGAACAAGGCCCGCATCATCGCCGGCGGCTTGAACCACTGCTCCGGCGACACCCGCCAGCGCTCGCGCTCGGCCATCGTGCGCCCCTGCGCGATGCAGAGCAGGGCGTCGTGCGCCTCGTGCATGGAGGGATTGGGGAAGAAGCACTCGTTGGTCGCCACCAGCGGCAGGCCGAGCTCGTCGGCGAGCGCGATCATGCCAGGCTCGATCGCCTTCTCCACCGGCAAGCCGTGCCGCTGGATCTCGACCGCGACACGGCCCGGAAAGGCGTGCGCCAGCGTCTGCAGCAGCCGCCTCGCCTCGTCCTGCTGCCCATCCGCCAGCATCCGCGCCAGTGGCCCGCGGGTGCCACCGGTCAGCAGGATCAGCCCCTCGGCATGCGCGCACAGCGTCTCGATCGTCACGCACGGATCCGCCGGATCGCTGTCCAGGAAGCCGATCGAGGACAGGTTCTGCAGGTTGGCGAGGCCCGCCGGCGTCTGCGCCAGCAGCACGAGCGGTTCGGCCTGGCCACGGCCGGTCTCGCCGCCGAGCGCCACCTGGCAGCCGATGATCGGCTGCACGCCCTTGGCGGTGCAGTATTGCGAAAATTCCAGCGCCCCGAACAGGTTGCCGGTATCGGCGATCGCCACCGCCGGCATGCCGGCCGCCTGGGCGAGCGATGCGATCTCGGCCACCCGGATCGCCCCCTGGCTCAGGGAGTAGGCGGAATGGACTCGGAGATGAACGAAGTCGGGGATCGGCATGCCGCCATGATACCACCCCTTCCCGCCCGTCACAGACCGGATCGACCGGCGCCTGCCAGGCTCAGCCCTTGGCGGTCGAGATCCCGCCCTGCTCGGCCACATGCTCCAGCGTGCGGCTCAGGAACGCCACCACCGCGACCTCCTCCGCACTCAGGCTGGGCGTCTCGCCATGCGCCGGATCGAGTGCCGCCTCGGCGCGCAGCTTCAGCGCCTCGGCCAGCGAGCCATCGAGATAGCCGTCGAAGATGCGCGGGTGGATGTAGCATTTCCGGCAGATCGCCGGCGTGTTGCCGAGCAGCTTCGACACCTTCTCGATCGCCCGCAGCACGTTCTTCTTCGCCTTGGCCTCGCTGTCGAACTGCTCGAACTCCTGCAGCGCCAGTGCCGCCAGGTTGGTCGCCGCCCAGGTACGGAAGTCCTTGGCGGTGATGTCCTCGCCGGTGACCTCGTGCAGATACTCGTTCACGTCGTGCGAGGAGATGCCGTGCTGCTCGCCGTCATCGTCGACATACTGGAACAGCTCCTGGCCGCGCAGGTCCTGCAGCCGGGCGATGATGCCGGCCAGGCGCCGGTCCTTGAGCTCGATATGCTGCTGGATGCCGTGCTTGGCGCGGAAATCCAGCACCAGTCCGGTGCCCTGCACCCTGGCATGACGGTTGCGCAGCGTGGTCAGGCCGAAACTCTTGTTGGTCTTGGCATACTCGTCGTTGCCGATCCGCATCATGGTCTTCTCGAGCAGCGTGACCACTGTGGCGATGATCTTGCGCCGCGGCAGGCCGGACAGACCCAGATCCTTCTGCACCTGCGCGCGCAGGGCCGGCAGCTTCTCGCCGAACACCAGCATCTTGCCGTATTTCGCCTCGTCGCGGATCAGCCGCCAGTCGGGATGATACCGGTACTGCTTGCGGCCCCGGGCGTCGCGGCCGATCGCCTGCAGATGGCCTTTCGGATCGCTGCAGATCCAGACGTCGGTGTAGGCGGGCGGGATCGCCAGCTTCTTCAGCCGTGCCAGCACCGCCTCGTCGGTCACCACCGCGCCCTTCGGGTCGAGATAGACCGCGCCATCCGGACCAAGGCTGCGGGTGAAGCCGGGCTTGCTGCCGTCAACATAATGCAGGTGCGCCGCCCGTGCGGCCTCGCGCGGATCGAGCGCCGCCTCGACCGGAGCGGGCGCCGGCGGCTTGGCGCGCCTCGGCGCTGGTTTCGTCGTCGCCATGCCCTGTTCCGCCCAGCCAACCGGTTCCGGACCATAACCGGCGATCGGGTGCCGGGTTCGACGGATCAGCCGAGCGGCACGATCACACCCTCGCGCAGGGTGACGATCCGGTCCATCCGTCCGGCCAGCTCGACATTGTGCGTGGCGATCATCGCCGCCAGTCCCTGCTCGCGCACCACCCGCAACAGTTCCTCGAACACCGACGCCGCGGTGGCCACGTCGAGGTTGCCGGTCGGCTCGTCGGCCAGCAGCACGCGCGGCCGGTTCGCCAGCGCACGCGCGATCGCCACCCGCTGCTTCTCGCCGCCCGACAGCTTGCCTGGCAGATGGTCGAGCCGGTGCGCCAGCCCGAACCGCCCCAGCAGCTCGTCCGCCCGCAGGCGGGCCGCACGCGCCGAAAGACCGCCGATCATCTGCGGCAGCGCCACGTTCTCGCGTGCGGTGAACTCGGCAAGCAGATGGTGGAACTGGTAGACGAAACCGATCGAATGGCGCCGGATCGCGGTGCGCTCCGCATCGGGAAGCGTTCCGGCGTCGCGCCCCGCGATCACCACCGAGCCTGCCTGCGGCCGCTCCAGCAGACCCGCCAGATGCAGCAGCGTGGATTTGCCGGTGCCGCTCGGGGCCACCAGCGCCACGATCTCGCCGGGCCGCAGCGTCAGCTCAGCGCCGCGCAGCACCTGCAGCGTCTCGTCGCCGCTCTGGTAGCTGTGGCCGAGGCCCTGCAGCACCAGCGGCGCCTCGTGCGGCGCGGCCGCGACCGCAGCCTCACTCATGACGCAGGGCCTCGACCGGATCGGTGCGTGCCGCACGCCAGCTCGGATAGATCGTGGCCAGCAGCGACAGCAGCAGCGCCATCACGATCACCTGGATCACCTCCGGCCATTCCAGCTTCGCCGGCAGGTGCTCGAGATAATAGACCTCGGGGTTGAACAGGTTGGCGCCGGTGATCGACTGCACCGCGTCCTTGATGCGCTCGATGTTCAAACAGAACACGATGCCCAGCACCGTGCCGACCGCCGTCCCGGTGACGCCCACCGACGCGCCGCACATCAGAAAGATGCGCAGGATCGCCCCGCGCGTCGCACCCAGCGTGCGCATCACCGCGATGTCGCGCGTCTTGTCCTTGACCATCATGATCAGCGACGAGATCACGTTGAACGCGGCGACGATGATGATCAGCGTCAGGATCAGAAACATCACGTTCTGCTCGACCTGCACCGCGCCGAAGAAGGCGTTGTTGCTCTGCGTCCAGTCGAGCACCCGCAGCCGGTCGCCGGCCAGCGCCTGCCGGATCTGCGGGGTGACCTCCTGCACGTCCTCGGGATGCCTCGTCATCACCTGGATCAGCGATACCGCGCCGGGCATCTGGAAATAGACCTGGGCCGCCCGGATCGGCAGGAACACGACGCTGGAGTTGTAGTCGTTCACGCCGGCATCGAAGATCGCCGCCACGTGGTAGGCGCGCACCCTGGGAATGGTGCCGAACGCGGTGGCGGCCCCGTTCGGCGACACCAGCGTCAGCGGCGAGCCGATGGTGAGGTTCGCCTTCATCGCCAGCGTGGCGCCGATCACCACCGCATCATCGCCGCCGAACGCCGCGAGGGAGCCCGCGCGGATGTTGTCGCTGAGCTCGTGCAGGCTCTGCAGATCGTCCCGCGTCACGCCGTGCACCAGGCCGCCAGCACTGTAGGCGCCGGCACTCAGCAGCACCTGGCCTTCGACGATCGGCGTCGCCGCCGTCACCTGCGGCAGCTGTCGGATGCGTTGCACGATCGCGTCGTAGTCGTCGATCGAGGCCCCCGCGCCGTAGATGCTCAGGTCGCCGTTCAGCCCAAGGATGCGCGACAGCAGGTCGGCCTTGAAGCCGTTCATCACCGACATGACGATGATCAGCGTCGCCACGCCAAGTGCGATGCCGATCAGCGAGAAGATCGCGATCACCGACACGAAGCGCTCGCCGCGACGCGCGCGCAGGTAGCGGCCGGCGACCGCGCGCTCGAACGGCCCGAACATGCTCAAGGCCTCATCCCGCCGCCGGCGCCGCGATCCTTGCCAGCGCGTCCTCGACCGACAGCTCGTCGCGCTCGCCGGTGGCGCGCCGCTTGAGCTCGACCCGTCCGGCCGCGGCACCACGAGGCCCGACCACCAGCTGCCACGGATGGCCCATCAGGTCGGCATCGGCGAATTTCGCTCCGGCCCGATCGGGGCGATCGTCGTAGAGCAGCCGTCCGGGTGCCGATCCATACAGGCGTTCGCACAGCGCGTCGCACGCCGCGTCGCCCGTCTTGAGGTTCAGGATGCACGCGGCGAACGGCGCCACCGCATCCGGCCAGATGATGCCCGCCTCGTCATGGCTCGCCTCGATGATGGCGCCGACCAGGCGCGAAACGCCGATGCCGTAGCTGCCCATCTCGGGATGGAAGCTCCGCCCGTCGGCGCCGTTCAGCGAGATGCCCATCGACTCGGTGTATTTGGTGCCGAAATGGAAGATGTGCCCGACCTCGATGCCGCGCCCCTCGCGACGCCGTTCCGGAGCGACGTCGCGCCACGCCGCCTCGTCGTGCTTCTCGTCGGTCGCCGCATAAAATGACGTCGTGCGCCGGAAGAAGGCGTCGAGCGAGGCGTGATCGTCGGTATCGACCGGCTCGGCCAGCCAGTCCTGCGTCTCGAGCGCGCCGTCATAGAACACGCCGCTCTCCCCGGTCGGAGCCAGGATGATGAACTCGTGGCTCAGCTCGCCGCCGATTGGCCCGGTATCGGCCACCATCGGGATCGCCTTGACCCCGAGCCTCTGGAAGGTGCGCAGGTAGGCCAGCATCATGCGCCGGTAGCTCGCCACGGCGCCGGCGAAGTCGGCATCGAAGCTGTAGGCGTCCTTCATCAGGAACTCGCGGCCGCGCATCACCCCAAAGCGCGGCCGGACCTCGTCGCGGAACTTCCACTGGATATGATAAAGCGTCTGCGGCAGGGCCTTGTAGCTGTTCACCGACTGGCCGAACAAATCGGTGATCATCTCCTCGTTGGTCGGCCCGTAGAGCAGGTCGCGATCGTGCCGGTCACGCAGGCGCAGCATCTCGGGACCATAGGCGTCGTAGCGACCGCTGCGGCGCCAGAGATCGGCCGCCTGCAGCGTCGGCATCAGCACCTCCTGCGCGCCGACCGCATCCTGCTCCTCGCGCACGATCTGGCTGACATGGCGGAGCACCCGCAGGCCCGCCGGCAGCCAGGCATAGATCCCGGCTGCCGTCTGGCGCACCAGGCCGGCCCGCAACATCAGGCGGTGCGAGACGATCTGCGCGTCGGCAGGCGTCTCCTTCAGGGTGGGCAGGAAGCTGCGGGACAGGCGCATCGAGGACCGGCTCTTCGAACTGGGAAACGGAGGCGGACCCTAGATCAAACGATGCGCACGGGAAACCTGGAGCAGCGGCGAATTGTTCACCGCACAATGCCAGTCGAAATGACGCACTGCACAAGTAAAAGATCACAACTATTTTGATTTCGATGATGACAGAATGGCAACGAGCCCATAAAGAAGGCCCACGACGCCAGGGTCCAGCGTGTGGGCCGAGTTTAGGGAGAAAACGCCAGTCACACGGCAGGATGAGGAAAACGTCTCGTCCTGATGGAGATGATCGGCGGATCCGCTCAGCGGGTCCACAACAAAACTAAGTCGAAACCGGCAAAAATACTGCGTCCAGGCGATGCTGCATTAAAATCATGCAGCATTGCGTTCGTCTGCCTGCCGCGTCGCCAGCGGCAGGCCGACCTGTCTATTGCCTAGACCCGCATCAGATGGACGTCCACCAGCGGCCGCTTCTGCAGCTTGCGGCCAAGCGCGCGACGCAGCGCCGCCTTCGCCGCGTCGCGAAAGCCGTCCTCGTCCTGCCGGACTCCGGGCGGGATGTCGGCCAGCCCCGCCGCAAACGCCCCGGTCACCCGCATCGCCTCAACATCGTCGCCGTCGAACAGGCCCGGCGCGCTCAGCATCGGCTTGCCGACCAGCCGGCCGCCGCCATCCACGACCAGGCTCGCGAGCACCATCCCGTTGAACAGCATCTTCCGCCGTGCGGCGAGCACGCCGCCATTCATCGGCAGGATGCGGTTGCCGTCGAGCGCCAGCCGGCCGGTGGGCGCGCTATCCACCACCTCCACCCGACCGGGCGACAAGTTCAGGATGTCGCCATCCTCGAGCAGCATCGGCGTGACGCCCTCCTCGCGCGCGAGCTCGGCATGCGCGGTCAGATGCCGCCACTCGCCATGCGTCGGCACCGCGAAGCGCGGCCGCACCAGCCCATAGAGCCGGCGTATCTCGTCGCGGGACGCATGACCGGACACGTGCACGCTGTGGTCGCGGTCGGTCAGCACGCGAACGCCGCGGCGGACGAGGCTGTCCTGCACCGCCATCACCGCCCGTTCGTTGCCCGGGATCATCCGGCTCGAATAGACCACGGTGTCGCCCTCGCCGAGCGAGATGTTCTGGTGCGTGTCGCCGGCGATCCGCGACAGCGCGCTGCGCGGCTCGCCCTGGCTGCCGGTGACGATCATCAGCAGGTTGTCGTCGGGAACGTCTTCCGCATCCTGCTCGGACAGGAACTCCGGCACGTCGCGCAGGTATCCGCACTCCCGGGCCGCGACATCGAGGTTGCGCAAGGAGCGTCCCACGATCACCACCGAACGGCCGGCGGCCTCGGCCGCCAGGGCGATGCTCTCGACCCGGGCCACGTTGCTGGCAAAGCAGGTGACCGCGACGCGGCCGCGGATGCTGCGGATCAGCGTCGCCAGGCTGCGGCGCACGTCGCTCTCCGAACCCGACTCGCCCTCGACCATGGCGTTGGTGCTGTCGCAGACCATGGCAAGCACCCCTTCGCGTCCAAGGGCGGCGAAGGCCTCGAGGTTGGTGGGAGGCCCCACCAGCGGGTTCGGGTCGAGCTTCCAGTCGCCGCTATGCAGCACGGTGCCATACGGCGTGCGCAGCACCAGCGCCTGCGCCTCGGGCACCGAATGCGTCATCTGCAGGAACTCGAGCTTGTAGGGCCCGAGCTCGAAGCGCCCGTTCGTCGGGATCACATGCAGCGGCACCTGCCCGAGCAGCTGCGCCTCGCCCAGCTTGCGTCGCAGCACCGCGGCCGCGAACGGCGTCGCATAGACCGGGCACCGCAGCTGCGGCCAGAGATGCGCCACCGCACCCAGATGGTCCTCGTGCGCATGGGTGATCACCAGCCCGATCAACGCGCTGCGCCGCTCGACGATGAAGGCGGGGTCGGGCATCAGGATCTCCGCCTCCGGCGTGTCGCTGCCGCCGAAGCCGATGCCGCAATCCACCGCGAGCCAGGTCTCGTCGCAGCGATACAGGTTGAGGTTCATGCCAATCTCGCCGGTCCCGCCAAGAGGCAGGAACGCCAGACCTTCGTTCAAATCATTCATCAGTCGCCTTCGATCGTTCTTGTTTTGTCGTTTGAGAGCAGAGGATGGGGATTGCGCCCCGCGAGAATGCGGAGACCCTCGAGCGTGAGCTCCGGATCGATCCGTTCGATGATGTCGGTTCCTTCGGCCAGCAGCGGCGCCAGCCCGCCGGTGCCCACGACCTTCATGGGCACGCCGAACTCGGCCCTGATGCGCGCCACGAGCCCCTCGACGAGACCTATATAGCCCCAAAAGATCCCGGAGCGCATCGCAGCCACGGTCCCGCGACCGATCACCGCCTTGGGCCGCCCGATCGCGATGCGCGGCAGGCGCGCCGCCGCTTGGTGCAACGCCTCGATCGAGAGATTGATCCCGGGCGCGATGGCGCCGCCGTTATAGTCTCCTGCGGCATCGACGACGTCGAAGGTCGTCGCGGTGCCGAAATCGATGATGATCACCGGCCCGCCATAGAGCCGGTGTGCGGCCAGGCCGTTCAGGAGCCGGTCCACGCCGACTTCCGATGGCTGGTCCATCCTGATCTGAAAACCCCAGTTCAGGGTCGGATTGGCAATCAGCGGCTCGGTCCTGAACCAGTCCCGGCTCAACCGCCGAAGATGGTAGAGTGCTGCCGGAACCACGGTGCCGATCACGGTGCGGTCGATCTGCCCTGGCGTCAGCCCCTCATGGTTCAGCAGCGTCAACAGCCAAACGGCATACTCGTCCGATGTCCGCTGGATGTCGGTCGAGATCCGCCAGATGCCGCGCCACGACGACCCGTCATGCACGGCAAACACGATATTGGTATTTCCGGCATCGACCACAAGCAGCATGGCAGTCAGCATCCCTCCGGCAGCAGGATCTCGCCGGCATCGACCCGTTCCAGGCGCTCGTCGATCCGGAGCAGCAAGGCGCCGTCGGACGCCAATCCGGCAAAGCTGCCGGTCAGGCGCAGGCCGCGCACCATGGCCGAGATCGACGTTTCCAGTGGCTGCGCGCGAGCGAGCCAGGCCGTCCGGATCGCAGCCAGGCCACCCTGCAGCCACACCAGACGCCAGGAAGCGAGAGCGGCCAGCAGCCGAGGCGCCACCTGCTCGGGCGCCGGCGGCGGTCCGAGTTCCGCCAGGCAGGCCGCCTCGCGGTCGGCGAGGCGCGGCGCCGCCGATAGGTTCGCGCCGAACCCGATCACCAGCCAGTCGCGACCGCCGCCGGTGCCGCGCTCGACCAGGATCCCGGCGAGCTTGCGCGCGCCCAGCAGCACGTCGTTCGGCCATTTGAGCGTCAGCGCCGTGTCCGATCCCTGATCGTGGGACAGCGCCTGATGCAAGGCGAGCCCCGCCACCAGCGGCCAGAGCGCCGGCTGCTCCAGCGCCCCTTCCGGCCGCAGCAAGACCGAGACGGCGAGATTTCCCGCCGGCGGCTCGATCCAGGAGCGGCCACGACTTCCACGGGCCTGCATCTGACGCCGGGCCAGCACGGCAAGGCCGTCGGCTTCACCCGCCTCGGCCCTGGCGATGCAGACGTCCGACGTCGAGGACAGGCTGTCATGGATCTCCAGGCGCCAGCCTGCGCCGTCGCTGACGATGATGTCGATCACCCCGCGTCCAGAAACGTCACCTGAACAGGACGGCCGCCGCTGCCTGCGCAGCACCCGTCACCGGCCCCAGCACCAGCAGGAACAGGGCGGTCAGCAGCCCCATCGCGCCGGTCACGTAGGAAAGCGAGGGCGGCCGACGGTCGAACGCCGGCTCCGGCTGGTCGAGATACATCACCTTCACCACCCGCCAGTAATAGTACAGCCCGACGATGCTGGTGAGGATGCCGATCACCGCGAGCGTCCATAGCCCCGACTGCACGGCGGCCGCGAACACCAGCAGCTTGCCGAAGAAGCCGGACAGCGGCGGCACGCCCGCCATGCTGAACATGAACACCGCCATCGCCAGCGCCAGCATCGGGCTCGTGCGCGACAGCCCGGCGAGGTCGCTGATCCGGTCGAGCGGACGCCCTTGGCGGCGCATGGCGATGATGCAGGAGAACACGCCGACGGTCATGAACAGATAGGTAGCCAGATAGACCAGGGTGCCGCGCGCGCCTTCCGGAGTGCCGACCGCGACGCCGATCATCGCGTAGCCCATGTGGCCGATCGAGGAGTAGGCCATCAGGCGCTTGATGTTGGTCTGCGGGATCGCCGCCAGCGAGCCGACGACCATGGTGCAGATCGCCACCAGCTCGACCAGCAGCTGCCACTGATGCGTCAGATGCCCGAACGGACCCGCCATCACCCGCAGCAGCAGCGCGAACGCCGCAACCTTGGGCGCGCCGGCCATGAAGGCGGTGACCGAGGTCGGCGCGCCCTGATACACGTCGGGCGTCCACATGTGGAACGGTGCCGCCGACAGCTTGAAGGCCAGGCCCACGAACACGAACACGATGCCGATGACCAGGCCCGCCGGCACCGCAGCGCCGCCGATCAGCGCCGTCTTCAACCCGACATATTCCATGGTGCCGGCAAAGCCGTAGACCAGCGAGATGCCGTAGAGCAGCAGCCCGGAAGCGAGGGAGCCCAGCACGAAATATTTCAGCCCCGCCTCGGCCGAGGTCAGCTCGTCGCGGGCGAAGGCGCACAGGATGTAGATCGCCAGGCTCTGCAGCTCGAGCCCGACATAGAGCGTCATCAGGTTCTCCGACGACGCCATCAGCATGGTGCCGACGGTGGCGAACAGCACCAGCACCGGGAACTCGAACCGGTCTACCTTCTGCCGCACGTTGTAGTCGAGCGACAGCAGCACGCTCAGCGCGGCGCCTGCCAGGCTCAGGATCTTCATGAAGCGCGCGAAGCCGTCATTGACAAAGGTGCCGCGGTAGCCGGCTCCCGTCGGCGCCTCGATCACCAGCACGGCGGCGATCAGGAACGCCGCCAGCGTCAGCACCGTGCAGGAGAAGCTGGGCTCGGCGCGCTTCTGCACGACCCCGAACACCAGGATGGCGAGGCCGCAGACCGACAGCACGATCTCCGGCAGGGCAAGCGTCCAGTTGATCATCGCGTGCTCGATCATTGAAAGATCAGGAAGATCGAGGTCAGCGTCAGCAGCCCGAGCAGCATGGTGAAGGCATAGACCGCGATCGAGCCGGTCTGCAGCCGCACCAGCTGCACCGAGCCCCCGGCGGTGAGGCGAGCGAGCCCGTTCGGCACCCCGTCGATCACCGTCTCGTCGCCGACATGCCAGAGCCCGCGCGCCAGCGCGCGGTAGGGCCGCACGAAGACCGCGTCATACAGCTCGTCGAAATACCACTTGTTGAGCAGGAAGAGATAGATCGGCCGGAACCGCGCCGCCAGCAGCGCCGGGATTGCCGGCCGCGCCATGTAGCAGAACCAGGCGACCGCGACGCCGGCCAGGGCCGCGACCGTCGGCACCAGCGTGATCAGCAGCGGCAGGCTCTCGAGCCGCGACAGCACGTGGTTGTCCTGGCCGTTGAAGATCGAGCCGTTCCAGAATGCGGCCTGCCCGGCGCCGACATAGGCCGGATAGAGCAGCCAGCCGGAGAACACCGCACCGATCGCCAGCAGGATCAGCGGCCCGGTGATGATCGGCGGACTCTCATGCGCACCCGCTGCCAGCTTGGCGTCGCGCGGCGCGCCATGGAACACCAGGAACAGCAGCCGCCAGCTATAGAGCGCAGTGATGAAGGCCGTTACCACCCCCAGCAGCCAACCATACAGGCCGATGCCCCCCGCCACCCAGGCGCCGTCGATGATCGCGTCCTTGGACCACCAGCCGGAGAAGGGCGGGATGCCGGCCAGCGCCAGCGAGCCGCACCACATGGCGGCGTAGGTGATCGGCAGGCGGCGCCACAGGCCACCCATCTTGAACATGTCCTGCTCGCCGGAGAGCGCGTGGATCACCGAGCCGGCGCTCAGGAACAACAGCGCCTTGAAGAAGGCATGGGTGGTCAGGTGGAACATCGAGGCCTGATACAGTCCGACGCCGGCGGCGATGAACATGTAGCCGAGCTGCGAGCAGGTCGAGTAGGCGATGGTGCGCTTGATGTCGGGCTGCACCAGCCCGACGGTGGCGGCGAAGAAGCAGGTGGAGGCGCCGATCACCACCACGATCGCCTTGGTCACCGGCGCGAACTCGATCAACGGCGACATCCGCGCCATCAGGAACACCCCGGCCGTCACCATGGTGGCGGCGTGGATCAGCGCCGACACCGGTGTCGGCCCCTCCATCGCATCCGGCAGCCAGGTGTGCAGGAACAGCTGCGCCGACTTGCCCATGGCGCCGATGAACAGCAGCACGCCGATCACCTCGTAGGCCCGCATGTCGGTGCCAAACAGCCGGTAGGCGGCGTTGGCATGCGCCGGCACCAGCGCGAAAATGTTGTCGTAGGCAACCGTGCCGAACTGCAAGAACAGCAGCGCGATGCCGACCATGAAGAACAGGTCGGCCACCCGGTTGACCACGAACGCCTTGACCGCCGCCCGGGCAGCGCTCGGCCTGTCATACCAGTAGCCGATCAGCAGGTAGCTCATCAGGCCGACGCCTTCCCAGCCGAAGAACAGCTGGATCAGGTTGTCAGAGCTCACCAGCATCAGCATGGCGAAGGTGAACAGCGACAGATAGGCAAAGAAGCGAGAGACCGGCGAGGTCTCGTGGTTCATGTAGCCGACGCTGTAGATATGGATCAGCGTCGAGACCACCGTGACCATGGTCACCATGGAGGCCGACAGCGCGTCGAAGCGCAGCATCCAGCTCGCATGGAACCCGCCCGCCTGGATCCAGGTCGAGATCGGCACGGCGATGGTCTGGGAGCCGGTGGCGATGCCCAGCCACAACGCCCCGACCGCGGCGAGCGAGGCGACCAGCATCATCAGCACGCTGGCGACGAGCGACGCGCGGTCGCCGATCGCGCGGCCGAACAGGCCGGCGATCACGGCGCCCGCCAGCGGTGCAAACACCGCCAGCGCGAACAGGGGGCCTACGGACAGCATCTCAGCCCTTCATCAGAGTCACGTCCTCGACCTGGATCGAGCCGCGGTTGCGGAAATACACGGTGACGATGGCAAGCCCGATCGCGGCCTCGGCCGCCGCCACGGTCAGCGAGAACAGGGTGAAGACCTGCCCCGACAGCTCGCCCAGGGCTGCCGAGAACGCCACCAGGTTCAGGTTGCCGGCCAGCAGGATCAGCTCGATCGACATCATGATGATGATGACGTTCTTGCGGTTCAGGAAAATCCCGAACACGCCCAGCACCAGGAGGATTGCACCGACGGTCAGATACGGCCCGAGGCCGACCAGCTGGAGCCCACGTGACATGACCGTTCAGGCTCCGTGATGGAAGTCGGCTTGATGGTCTTCCGGCGCGCGGCCGGCGCCATGCGCGGCGACGGCGCCGTAGCCGTCGGGCGGCCGGATGAACCCGCCGCTCTGGCTCACCCCGTCGCCAAGCCCGAGCGTCATCATCTGCATCGTGTCGGCCGGCGTGCGCAGATGCTGCAGGCTCACATCCTGCCGGCGCGCGGACGGCCGCTCGCGCAGCGTCAGCACGATCGCGCCGATCATCGCCACCAGCAGCACCAGTCCGCAGGCCTGGAACAGCAGAACGTAGTCGGTGTAGATCACCTGCCCCAGCGCCTGGGTGTTGCTGAGCACCGGCGCTCCGGGTGCCAGCGCCACGGGCGCCGTGGTCGGGATCAGCTTCCAGCGGCCGATCGTGAAGACCAACTCGGCGAGCAGCGCCACGCCGACCGCGGCACCCACCGGCGCGTAGCGCTGCAGCCCCTCGCGCAGCTGGTTGAAGTTCACGTCCAGCATCATGACCACGAACAGGAACAGCACGGCGACGGCGCCGACATAGACGATGATCAGGATCATCGCCAGGAACTCGGCGCCGGCGATCAGGAACAGCCCGGCCGCGTTAAAGAAGGCCAGGATCAGGAACAGCACCGCATGCACCGGATTGCGCGCGCTCACCACCATGATGCCCGACGCCACCAGCACGGTCGCGAACAGGTAGAAGGCGATCTGGGTGATCATCGGAAGGGCGCGTCCTGCTCCAGACGCCGGGCGAGCACCGTCTCCCAGCGATCGCCGTTCGCGAGCAGCTTGTCCTTGTTGTACATCAGCTCCTCGCGCGTCTCGGTGGCGAACTCGTAGTTCGGCCCCTCGACGATGGCATCCACGGGGCAGGATTCCTCGCACAGCCCGCAATAGATGCACTTGGTCATGTCGATATCGTAGCGCGTGGTGCGTCGCGAGCCATCCTCGCGCGGCTCCGCCTCGATGGTGATCGCCTCGGCCGGGCACACGGCCTCGCACAGCTTGCAGGCGATGCACCGCTCCTCGCCGTTCGGATAGCGGCGCAGCGCGTGCTCGCCCTTGAAGCGCGGGCTGTAATGCGCCTTCTCGTGCGGATAGTTGATGGTGGCCTTGGGTTTGAACATGTAGCGCAAGGTGACGCCCATGCCGCCCAGCAGCTCGGCCAGCAGGAAGGAACGCGCAGTGCGATCGAGCAGGGCCATCAGCCGATACCATTCTGCGGCAGACCAGGCAGCAGCCCGGTCGCCATGAGGAAGCCCGCGGTCAGGATCATCCAGACCAGCGAGAAGGGCAGGAAGATCTTCCAGCCGAGGCGCATGAGCTGGTCGTAGCGGTAGCGCGGGAAGGTGGCGCGCACCCAGATGAACATGAACAGCACGAAACAGATCTTCAGGATCAGCCAGATCGGCCCGGGGATCCAGGTGAAGGGTGCGATGCCGAACGGCGCCAGCCATCCCCCTAAGAACAGGATGCTGGTCATCGCCGACATCAGGATCATGTTCATGTATTCGCCGAGGAAGAACAGCCCGAACGCGAGCGCGCTGTACTCGACAAAGAACCCCGCGACGAGCTCGCTCTCGCCTTCGGGCAGATCGAACGGAGCGCGGTTGGTCTCGGCCAGCGACGAGACGAAGAAGATCACGAACATCGGCAGCATCGGCAGGCAGAACCAGACATGGCGCTGCGCCAGGATGATGTCGTTGAGGTTGAGGCTGCCGACGATCAGCAGGATCGACACGATCACCAGCCCGAGCGACACCTCGTAGGACACCATCTGCGCTGCCGAGCGCAAGCCGCCCATGAACGCATACTTGGAGTTGGACGCCCAGCCGGCAATCAGGATGCCATAGACGCCCAGCGACGAGACTGCGAACAGGTACAGCACGCCGACATTGATGTTGGCGATCGCCCAGCCGTTGTTGGTGGGAATCACCGCCCACGCCATCATCGCCAGCACGAAGGTCAGGAACGGCGCGAACAGGTAGAGCACCCGGTTCGCGCCGGACGGGATCACCGTCTCCTTGGTCAGCATCTTGATGGCGTCGGCGAAGGTCTGGAACAGCCCGAACGGCCCGACCACGTTGGGACCCTTGCGCAGCTGCATGGCACCCAGCACCTTGCGCTCGGCATAGACCAGATAGGCCACCGCCATCAGCAGCGGCACCAGGATCGCCAGGCACTCCAGCACGGTGATGATCACCAGGCCTGCGACCGTATGGAAGAGGAACTGGTTCACCAGGCGCTACTCCGCCGCCTGCACGACGGGATGGGCATAAACGCGCGAGCACTCGGCCATGGTCGGGCTGGCGCGGCTGATCGCGTTGGTCTGGTAGTAGTCGTGGATCGCGCTGCCGAACGCGGCCGAGCCGACCGCCGCCGGATCGCCCGCCGGCCCTGACAGCTCGGTCGCCCCGAAGCGCGGCAGGCCCTGACGCGCGAACACCGGATTGACCTCAGCCAGCCGGGCGCGGACCGTCTCGATGTCGTCATAAGGCAGCGTATGGCCCACCACCTCGGAGAAGGCGCGCAGGATGCGCCAATCCTCGCGCGCCTCCCCGGGCGGGAAGATCGCCTGGAACGCCCGCTGCACGCGGCCCTCGGTGCTCACATAGGTGCCGGACTTCTCGACATAGGTGGCACCCGGCAGGATCACGTTCGCCCGCGCCGCACCCGCGTCGCCATGGTGGCCCTGATAGATCACGAACGTGTCCGGCCCGATCCGGCCGGCGCCGATCTCGTCCGCGCCCAGCAGCCACAGCACGTCGACGCCGCCGCTCATCATCCCGGCCATCGACCGGCCGCCGGCCCGCGGCACGAAGCCGAGGTCCAGCGCCGCCACGCGCGACGCCGCGTTGTGCAGCACGTTGAAGCCGTGCCAGTCGGCCGTCAGCGCGCCCACCTGCCCTGCCAGCTTCCACGCAGCCGCCAGCACCGCTGCCGCATCGTCGCGCGCCAGGGCGGCCTGCCCGACCACGATCATCGGCCGCTTGGCGTTGCGCAGGACCTCGGCGAAACCGACGCCGCCATCGAGCAGCCCGGTTAGCACCGACGGCCGGTCGCCGAGCGTCTCCACCTCGTAGGTCAGGTCAGGGCCGGGTGCGGCGATCACGCCGATCGGGAAGCCCCCCGCCAGCCAGCGCTTGCGGATGCGCGCGTTGATCACCGGCGACTCGCGACGCGGGTTGCAGCCGACGAGCAGCAGCGCGTCGGCCTCCTCGATCCCGGCGATGCTGGTATTGAAGGTGTAGAACTCGCGCCGGCTGGTGTCGTACTGCGCGCCGTCCTGCCGGCAGTCGAGGTTGCCCGAGCCCAGCGCCGTCATCAGGTCCTTCAGCGCCACCATGCTCTCGGCATCGCACAGATCGCCGGCAACTGCGCCGATCCGCTCGCCCTTGACGCCCTCGAGCCTGCGCGCGATCGCCACGAACGCTTCCTGCCAGCTCGCCGGATGCAGCTTGCCGTGCACGCGCACCCAGGGCCGGTCCAGCCGGCGGCGCTTGAAGCCGTCGAAGGAGAAGCGGCCCTTGTCGGCCATCCACTCCTCGTTCACCTCGTCGTTGGTGCGCGGCAGGATGCGCAGCACCTCCGGCCCGCGCGCATGGATGCGGATGTTGGTGCCGGTCGCGTCCAGCACGTCGATGCTGTCGGTCTTCTTCAGCTCCCACGGCCGCGCCACGAAAGCATACGGCTTGGAAGTCAGCGCGCCCACCGGGCAGATGTCGATCAGGTTGCCGGACAGCTCCGAGGTCAGCGCCTTCTCGACATAGGTGGTGATCTCCATGTTCTCGCCGCGCGACGTCGCGCCGAGCTCGGGCACCCCGGCCACCTCGGACGCGAACCGGATGCAGCGCGTGCACTGGATGCAGCGCGTCATCACCGTCTTGACCAGCGGCCCGAGATACTTGTCCTGCACCGCGCGCTTGTTCTCGGCATAGCGCGAATGGTCGGCGCCATAGGAGAAGGCCTGGTCCTGCAGGTCGCACTCGCCGCCCTGGTCGCAGATCGGGCAGTCGAGCGGATGGTTGATCAGCAGGAATTCCATCACCGCCCGGCGCGCCCGGCGCACCACCTCGGTATCGGTCTTCACCACCATGCCGTCCGCGACCGGATAGCCGCACGACGCCACGGGCTTCGGCGCCTTCTCGATCTCCACCAGGCACATCCGGCAGTTGCCGGCGATCGACAGCCGCTCGTGGTAGCAGAAGCGCGGGATCTCCTTGCCGGCGGCCTCGCAGGCCTGCAGCACCGACGAGCCGTTGGCGACCTCGATGATGATCCCGTCGACGGTGACTCTCGCCATATCCCCTACTCCGCCGCCATCGGGATCGGCAGGTTGGATGGCGTCGGCGCCAGGTCCGACCAGCCATGCGCCGTCTTGTAGGCCTTGATGCGCTCTTCCATGACCGGACGGAAGTGCCGGATCAGCCCCTGGATCGGCCACGCGGCGGCGTCGCCGAGCGCGCAAATGGTGTTGCCCTCGACCTGGCGGGTGACCTGCTCAAGCATGTCGATCTCCTCGAGCTCGGCGCGGCCTTCGACCATCCGGTACATGATCCGCATCATCCAGCCGGTGCCCTCGCGGCACGGCGTGCACTGGCCGCAGGTCTCGTGCTTGTAGAAGCGCGAGATGCGCGCGATCGCCTTCACGATATCGGTCGAGCGGTCCATCACGATCATGCCGCCGGTGCCGAGACCCGACTTCTGCTCGCGCAGGCTGTCGAAATCCATCAGCACCGTGTCGCAGACGGCCTTCGGCAGCAGCGGCACCGAGACCCCGCCCGGGATCACCGCGAGCAGGTTGTCCCAGCCGCCGCGCACGCCGCCGGCATGGCGCTCGATGATCTCGCGCATCGGCACGCCGAGCTCCTCCTCGACCACGCAGGGACGGTTCACGTGCCCGCAGATCGACATCAGCTTGGTGCCGGCATTGTTGGGACGCCCGAACGACGAGAACCAGCCGGCGCCCCGGCGCATGATGGTGGCAGCCACCGCGATGCTCTCGACGTTGTTCACCGTGGTCGGGCAGCCGTACAGCCCCATCGCCGCCGGAAAGGGCGGCTTCATCCGCGGCAGGCCCTTCTTGCCCTCCAGGCTTTCCAGGAGTGCTGTCTCCTCGCCGCAGATATAGGCGCCGGCGCCGCGATGAATAATGAAGTCGAAGTCCCAGCCCGAGCCGCTGGCGTTCTTGCCGATCAGCCCGGCGTCATAGGCCTCGTCGATGGCGATCTGCAGATGCCGCGTCTCGTTCCAGTACTCGCCACGCACGTAGATGTAGGCCGTATGCGCGCCCATCGCGAAGGAGGCGATCAGCGCGCTCTCGACCAGCTTGTGCGGCTCATGGCGCAGGATCTCGCGGTCCTTGCAGGTGCCGGGCTCGCTCTCGTCGCCATTGATCACGAGGTAGGAGGGCCTGCCGTCGGACACCTTGGGCATGAACGACCACTTCAGGCCGGTCGGGAAGCCGGCGCCGCCGCGGCCGCGCAGGTTGGAGGCCTTGATCTCGGCGATGATCGCGTCGCGTCCACGGGCCAGGATCGCCGTGGTGCCGTCCCAGTCGCCGCGCGCCCGCGCGCCGGCGAGCCGCCAATCGTTCTGGCCGTAGAGGTTGGTGAAGATGCGGTCCTTGTCGCTCAGCATGATGTCGCTTCTCAAACCGTGTCCGGCATCGTGCCGGGCTGACCGTCGGCATGACGCGTGCCGACCTCCTCAAGCAAAGTCGTCCGTCCACCGACCGGCGCCGAGTTGTAGCGGTCGATCGTCGGCCCCCGTTCGGGAACCTCGCCCCGTTTCAGCGCCTCGATCAGGGCTGTGGTGCGGACGGCATCCAGGTCCTCGTAATAGTCATCATTGACCTGCAGCATCGGCGCGTTGGCGCAGGCGCCGAGGCATTCGACCTCGGTCATGGTGAACAGGCCGTCGGCGCTGGTCTCCTCGAACGCGGACACCCCGGCCGCCGCCTTGCAGGCGGCCACCACATCGTCCGAGCCGCGCAGCCAGCAGGGCGTCGTGGTGCAGACCTGCAGATGGAAGCGGCCGACCGGCTTGGTGTTGAACATCAGGTAGAAGGTGGCGACCTCGTAGACGCGGATCGGCGGCATGCCGAGGCGCCTGGCGATCGCATCCATCGCCACCCGCGGCACCCAGGCGCTGTCGGTCTGCCGGGCCATCTGCTTCTGCACGATATACAGCAGCGGCATCACCGCGCTGGCCTGCCGCCCCTCGGGATACTTCGCGACGATCTCGCCGATCTCGGTCTCGCTCTGCGCGTCGAACGCGAACTGCGACGGCTGCCGGTCGGTCGACGGCCGCGGCGTATGGCCGGGGGTGCCGTGACCGATATTCTCTGCAGAAAACTGACCCGACATATGCCTACCTGTCGATCTCGCCGAACACGAGATCGAGCGATCCGATGATCGCGACCGTGTCGGCCAGCATGTGACGCCTGGAAAGCTCGTCCAGCGCCTGAAGATGCGCAAATCCCGTCGACCTGATCTTGCAACGATAAGGCTGGTTGCTGCCGTCTGCGACAAGATAGATCCCGAACTCTCCCTTCGGGCTCTCGGTCGCGGTGTAGGTGGCACCCGGCGGCACGTGATAGCCCTCGGTGTAGAGCTTGAAGTGATGGATCAGCGCCTCCATCGACCGCTTCATGTCCTTGCGGCTTGGCGGTGCGATCTTGGTGTCTTGGATCTTGATTGGACCCGGCTTCATCTGCGCCAGGCACTGCACGATGATCCGCACGCTCTGGCGCATCTCAGCCACCCGCACCAGGAAGCGGTCGTAGCAGTCGCCGTTGCGCGCCACCGGCACGTCGAACTCGACCTTGTCATACATGTCGTAGGGCTGCGAACGGCGCAGATCCCACGGCACGCCGGAAGCGCGCAGGTTCGGGCCGCTGAAGCCCCAGTCGAGCGCCTGCTCAGAGGTGAACACGCCGATGCCGACGGTGCGCTGCTTCCAGATCCGGTTGCCGGTCAGCATCGACTCGAGATCGTCGATGAACTTCGGAAACTCGCCCGTCCAGGCGCCAATGCGGTCGACCAGTCCGAGCGGCAGATCCTTGGCCACGCCGCCCGGCCGGATGTAGTTCGCATGATACCGCGCGCCCGACGCCGCCTCGTAGAACTCGAGCAGCTTCTCGCGCTCCTCGTAGCCCCACAGCGCCGGCGTCAGCGCGCCGCAATCGAGACCGAACGAGGTGATGCTCAGCAGGTGGTTCAGCACCCGCGTGATCTCGGCGAACATCGTCCGGATCCATTTTGCCCGGTCCGGGATCTCGATGCCGAGCAGCTTCTCGGTCGCCAGCGAGAAGCCCTGCTCCATGCACATCGGCGACACGTAATCGAGCCGGTCGAAATACGGCAGCGCCTTCATGTAGGTCTTGTATTCGATCAGCTTCTCGGTGCCCCGGTGCAGCAGGCCGATATGCGGCACCGCACGGGTCACCACCTCGCCGTCCATCTCCAGCACCAGCCGCAGCACGCCGTGCGCCGACGGATGCTGAGGTCCGAAATTCAGCGAGTGGCTGTCGATCTCGACCGTCTTGACGCTGCGCCCGTCGCCCGCCTGGTCGGGCTGCATCGTGTCGGGGATGTCCTCGCGCAGGATGATGTCGCTCATCGTGTCCGCTCCTGTCGCCAGCTCAACGCGCCTGCCCGGGCGGGCCGGCGACGATGCCCTGGCGAGACTCATGGGCTTTCTCGTCACCGGGAAGCGTCATCATGCCCTCCCAGGGAGAAACGAAATCGAAGTTCCGGAAGTCCTGCGTCAGCTTGACCGGCTCGTAGATCACCTGCCGCCGGTCGACGTCGTAGCGGACCTCGACATAGCCGGTCAGCGGGAAGTCCTTGCGCAGCGGATGTCCTTCGAAGCCGTAATCTGTCAGGATCCGGCGCAGGTCCGGCTGGTTGGAGAACAGCACGCCGAACAGGTCGTAGCATTCCCGTTCCCACCAGGTCGCGGACGACCAGATCTCGTGCACCGAGGGCACCGGCGTGGTCTCGTCGGTGGTGACGATCACCCGGCAACGCTGGTTCCGGGTAACCGAGAGCAGGTTGTAGACGACGTCGAACCGCTCGGCGCGCTCGGGAAAGTCGACCCCGCACAGATCCATCATCTGCCTGAAGGCAAAGCGCGGATCGTCACGCAGCGCGGTCATCAGACCGACCAGCGACGCGCGCTCGACCTGCACGATCAGCTCGCCCTTCTCCACGGCTGCGGCGCGCACGCCGACAAACCCGGTGGACAGGATCATCGCCAGCGAGCCCAGCCGCCCGGCGCGTGCGATCTCGACCGCGTCAGCCACGCAGGATGGTCCCGGTCCGGCGGATCTTCTTCTGCAGCTGCATGATCCCGTAGACCAGCGCCTCCGCCGTCGGCGGACAGCCCGGCACATAGATGTCGACCGGCACGATCCGGTCGCAGCCGCGCACCACCGAGTAGGAATAGTGGTAGTAGCCGCCGCCATTGGCGCAGGAGCCCATGCTGATCACCCAGCGCGGCTCGGCCATCTGGTCGTAGATGCGGCGCATAGCCGGCGCCATCTTGTTGGTCAGCGTGCCGGACACGATCATGACGTCGGCCTGACGCGGGCTGCCGCGCGGGATGATGCCGAACCGGTCCAGGTCGTAGCGCGGCATGAAGGCGTGGATCATCTCGACCGCGCAGCAGGCAAGGCCGAACGACAACGGCCACAGGCTGCCGGTGCGTGCCCAGTTGACCAGCTTGTCGACATTGGCGACGACAAAGCCCTTCTCGGTGATCTCGCCGGTGATGCCCTTGATCACCGCGTCCTGCGCCGGACCCGGCACCAGCGCCTCACGGTTCCACGCGACACGATCCGGTTCGGCGACCGGCCCAGGCGTCGCAACGCTCTGCGTCATGCTCATGTTCAGTCTATTCCCACTCCAGGGCCCCTTTGCACCACTCATAGACGAAGCCCACCGTCAGCACGCCGAGGAAGCCCAGCATCGACAGGAAGCCGAACAGCCCGATATGCGCGAGACTGACCGCCCACGGAAAAAGGAACGCGACTTCGAGGTCGAAGATGATGAACAGGATGGCAACCAGGTAGAACCGAACGTCGAACCGGCGCCGCGCATCGTCGAAGGCATCGAAGCCGCACTCGTATGCCGCGACCTTTTCGGCATATGGTTTCTGATGCCCAGCCAGCAATGACCCGCCCAGCATGGCTGCAGAAATCGCTGCCGCGATGACGATGAACACCAGGATTGGGAAATAGTCGGACAGCACGCTCTGCATGGTCTGGGTCTCGCGATCGACCCGCGAGCCGGCGTGGCTGGAGCCACCGCGCTGTCGGGCGATGCGGCAGAGTAGGCGCAACATGGCGGCACCGCAAAGTGCAGTGCAGCATGATCCCCTGCAAAACGTCGGAACCGTCTATATCGTGAACACCGGCCCAGCAACTCTGACCAGCACGCGCAACATCGCGTCGTCAGGACAGCGATGGCGCGAGTGACGGGGCTCGAACCCGCGACCTCCGGCGTGACAGGCCGGCGCTCTAACCAACTGAGCTACACCCGCATCTGGCGTGAGCGGCGGTGTAAAGGCACGGCCTGATGCCGTCAAGCCAGTCCGCGCCGGCGCGATCGGGCCGCAAGCCAGGCAAATGATGGGTATGGGCGGTGACGGTTTCGAACCGCCGACCCTCTCGGTGTAAACGAGACGCTCTACCGCTGAGCTAACCGCCCGTGCCGGGAATGATCATCGATCGCGCGTTGCCGGAACAATCAGCCTAGCCGTGACCCGCAACCGTCAGCCGATCAGCTGACCGCACCCTTCAGGGTCTTGCCGGGTTTGAAGCGGACCGATGTCGAGGCGGGAATGTCGATCTCCTCGCCGGTGCGCGGATTACGTCCCTTGGCCGCCTTCCGCGCCGCTGTGACAAAGGTGCCGAAGCCGACAAGCCTGACCTCCTGCTTGTTCTTCAGCGCCTTCTCGATGGCTGCGAACACCGCGTCGATCACCTCCCCCGCCTTTGCCTTGGGCAGGTCCGCCTCGTCCGCCACCACGGAAATCAGCTCCTGCTTGTTGAGGGCCTTCTCCATAAATCGCCTTTCCTGACCGGGTGCAACGTCATGCAGCGCCGCCGGCAGCGCGGCGTGCAGGCCCGGGGTCAAACCAGACGCGCACGGAGGCGACGATACGGCGCTCCGTTCCGCGACGTCAACGAAGCCGGGCCGGCTGCCCGGGGAGACGGCGCGGCGTTCATCCCCCCGGCGTCGTGTCGATCAGTGGGGAAGCGACGAGGTCTGTCCGACCGCGGCGGCGGCGGCGACCGGCTCCGGCGGCTCCTCCCACTCGATCGCCTCGGGCTTGCGCGCCAGCGCCTGGCCGATCACGTCGTCGACGTGGGCGACCGGGATCAGCTTGATGTGCTTCTTCACCGAGTCCGGGATCTCGGCCAGATCCTTCTCATTGTCCTTGGGAAAGAACACGGTGGTGATCCCGGCGCGCATCGCGGCCAGCAGCTTCTCCTTGAGGCCGCCGATCGGCAGCACCCTGCCGCGCAGCGTGATCTCGCCGGTCATGGCGATATCTCGACGGATCGGGATGCCGGTCATGATGCTCACCAGCGAGGTCGCCATGGCGATGCCGGCCGACGGACCATCCTTCGGGGTGGCGCCTTCCGGCACATGCACGTGGATGTCGCGCTTCTCGAACAGCGTCGGCTTGATGCCGAAGCTGATCGAGCGGCTGCGCACGTAGGACAGGGCCGCCGACACGCTCTCCTGCATCACGTCGCCGAGCTTGCCGGTGATCTTCACCACCCCCTTGCCCGGCACCATCACGCTCTCGATGGTCAGGATCTCGCCGCCCACCTCGGTCCAGGCGAGACCGGTGACGACGCCCACCATGTCCTCGGCTTCCGCCTCGCCGTAGCGGAAGCGCTTGATGCCGGCATACTTCTCGACGTTCTTCTTGGTGATCGTGACCTTCTTGGCCTTGCCGGTGACAATCTCCTTCACCGCCTTGCGCGCCAGGTTGGCGATCTCGCGCTCCAGGTTCCGAACGCCGGCCTCGCGGGTGTAGGTGCGCACCAGCTCGCGCAGCGCATCGTCCGACACCGACCACTCGTCCGGCTTCAGGCTGTGCGCCTCGGTCTGCTTGGCGAGCAGGTGGCGCTTGGCAATCTCGACCTTCTCGTCCTCGGTGTAGCCGGGGATACGGATGATCTCCATGCGGTCCAGCAGCGGCTGCGGCATGTTCAGGCTGTTGGCGGTGGTGACGAACATCACGTCCGACAGGTCGTAATCGACCTCTAGGTAGTGATCGGCGAAGGTGCCGTTCTGCTCCGGATCCAGCACCTCCAGCAGCGCCGAGGACGGGTCGCCGCGCCAGTCGGCGCCGAGCTTGTCGATCTCGTCCAGCAGGAACAGCGGGTTCGAGCTCTTGGCCTTTTTCATGCCCTGGATGACCTTGCCGGGCATCGAGCCGATATAGGTCCGGCGATGGCCGCGCACCTCGGCCTCGTCACGCACGCCACCGAGCGACATGCGCACGAAGTTGCGGCCCGTCGCCTTGGCGATCGACTTGCCAAGCGAGGTCTTGCCGACGCCGGGCGGTCCGACGAGGCACAGGATCGGCCCCTTCAGCTTGTTGGCCCGGCTCTGCACCGCGAGATATTCGAGGATGCGCTCCTTGACCTTGTCGAGGCCGAAATGATCGGCATCGAGCACCTTCTCGGCCTCGTCGACGTCGTTGCGCAGCTTGGAGCGCTTCTTCCAGGGGATCGACAGCATCCAGTCCAGGTAGTTGCGCACCACTGTCGACTCCGCCGACATCGGGCTCATGGCGCGCAGCTTCTTCAGCTCCGCCATCGCCTTCTCGTGCGCTTCCTTGCTGAGCTTGGTCTTCTTGATGCGGTCCTCCAGCTCGGACGTCTCGTCCTTGCCGTCCTCGCCCTCGCCGAGCTCCTTTTGGATCGCCTTGAGCTGCTCGTTCAGGTAGTACTCGCGCTGCGTCTTCTCCATCTGCCGCTTGACGCGGTTGCGGATGCGCTTCTCGACCTGCAGGACGCCGATCTCGGCCTCCATGTGCGCGAACACCCGCTCGAGCCGCTCGCTCACCGGGATCGTCTCGAGCAGCTCCTGCTTCTCCGAGATCTTCAGGTTCAGGTGGCTGGCGATGGTGTCGGCGAGCTTGCTCGGCTCGTCGATCTGGTTGAGCGAAACCAGCACCTCGGGCGCGATCTTCTTGTTCAGCTTGATGTACTGCTCGAACTGCCCGACCACGGTCCGGCTGAGCGCCTCGATCTCGCCGCTCTCGGCCGCCTCCTCGGGCATCTCGTCGATGACGGCCTCGAAGTGGCTCTCGGTTTCCCGGAAGTCGCGGATCCGGGCCCGCCTGCCGCCCTCGACCAGCACCTTGACGGTGCCGTCCGGCAGCTTAAGCAGCTGCAGGATCGTCGACACCGTGCCGCAGCGGTAGATGTCGTCGGCGGTCGGATCGTCCTGGCTGGCGTTCTTCTGCGCCACCAGCAGGATCTGCTTGTCTTCCTTGGTTACCGCCTCCAGCGCCCGCACCGACTTCTCGCGGCCGACGAACAGCGGCACGATCATGTGCGGGAACACAACGATGTCGCGCAGCGGCAGCACCGCCAGCGTCTCGTCACCGGCAGGACCGGCCGTTCGGGGCTCCTTCGCCGGCTCGGATGCTGCAACGCTCTCGCCGCTGGCGCTGTCGGGTGTAGCCTCCTCGCGCTTGGCGCCCGCGTCTAGGATCTCATCGTCGGAGCCGTCCGGCTTCCGATCAGCTTCGTTCACCATCTTGACCTCCTGAAGGACAGTCCGCGACAAAGCGCCCGCTCACGGCACGCTTTGTCGCCCGGACGGCAGGACCTCAAGTCATGCCGTCGTCATAAAGCATGTCGGAGCGGATGCCGGCGGACGCAAGGGCGTCCGCGATCCGCCGCCTCGTCAGGCGGACTGCTCCGCCGTCCGCTCCTGTCCGTAGACGAAGACCGGGTTCGCCTTGTTCTCGGCCACGTCCCGGTTGATCACCACCTCGTCGACGTTCTCCAGCCCGGGCAGGTCGAACATGGTGGTGAGCAGGATGCTCTCCATGATCGAGCGCAGGCCGCGCGCTCCGGTCTTGCGGGCGATCGCCCTGAGCGCGATGTGCTTGAGCGCATCCTCGGTGAAGCTGAGCTTCACCCCCTCCATCTGGAACAGCCGGGCATACTGTTTGACCAGCGCGTTCTTCGGCTTGGTGAGGATTTCGATCAGCGCCGTTTCGTCCAGATCCTCGAGCGTCGCCACCACCGGCAGGCGCCCGATGAACTCGGGGATCAGCCCGAACTTCAGCAGGTCCTCGGGCTCCACCTCGCGCAGCACCTGGCCGGTGCGGCGCTCGTCGGGCGCCTGCACATGCGCGCCGAAGCCGACCCCGGCACCCTTGCCGCGCGCCCCGATGATCTTCTCCAGCCCGGCGAAGGCGCCGCCGCAGATGAACAGCATGTTGGTGGTGTCGACCTGCAGGAACTCCTGCTGCGGATGCTTGCGTCCGCCCTGCGGCGGCACCGAGGCCACGGTGCCCTCCATGATCTTCAGCAGCGCCTGCTGCACGCCCTCGCCGCTGACGTCGCGGGTGATCGAGGGGTTGTCCGACTTGCGGCTGATCTTGTCGATCTCGTCGATATAGACGATGCCGCGCTGCGCCCGCTCCACGTTGTAGTCCGCCGACTGCAGCAGCTTGAGGATGATGTTCTCGACATCCTCGCCGACATAGCCCGCTTCGGTCAGGGTGGTGGCGTCGGCCATGGTGAACGGCACGTCGAGGATGCGCGCCAGCGTCTGAGCCAGCAGCGTCTTGCCCGAGCCGGTGGGGCCGAGCAGCAGGATGTTGGACTTGGCGATCTCGACGTCGTTGTTCTTGGCCCCATGGGCCAGGCGCTTGTAGTGGTTATGGACGGCGACCGAGAGCACCTTCTTGGCATGGAACTGGCCGATCACGTAGTCGTCCAGGACCTTGCAGATCTCTTTCGGCGTCGGCACACCGTCCCGGCTCTTCACCAGGTGCGTCTTGTGCTCCTCGCGGATGATGTCCATGCACAGCTCGACGCATTCGTCGCAGATGAACACCGTCGGGCCGGCGATGAGCTTGCGTACCTCGTGCTGCGACTTGCCGCAGAACGAACAGTACAACGTGTTCTTCGAGTCGCTTGACTTGCTCATGGCCACTCCCACCCCAGGGGCCGAGCATCCCGCGCCGCCATGGGTCAAGCTGGGGAGATTAGACCTACCCCAGAAACTTCATCAAGTGCGCAGGCAGCCCCGGCCGGTTAGGCGCCAGGCCCTGCCTGGGTCCGGCACCGGCCCTTAATCGACCCGGGTCGGCTGGCTCAGCTGCGCGCCGCATCCTCGGCCGCCGGAACCGGACGGTTCTCCAGCACCTGATCCACGATGCCGAACTCCATCGCCTCGGTTGCCGACATGTAGCTGTCGCGCTCGAGCTTGCGCTCGATCTCCTCCAGCGTCTGGCCGGTATGCTGCTCGTAGATCCCGTTAAGCCGCGAGCGGAGATACAGGATCTCCTTGGCCTGGATCTCGATGTCGCTGGCCTGCCCCTGGGCGCCGCCGGAGGGCTGATGCACCATCACGCGGGCGTTCGGCAGCGCCAGCCGCTTGCCCTTGGCGCCGGCCGCCAGCAGCAGCGAGCCCATGGAGGCGGCCTGCCCGATGCAGACCGTGTTAATCGGACTGCGGATGTACTGCATGGTGTCGTAGATCGCCAAGCCGGCCGAGACCACGCCGCCCGGGCTGTTGATGTAGAAGGAGATGTCCTTCGACGGGTTGACGCTCTCCAGATGCAGCAGCTGCGCGCAGATCAGCGCGCTCACCTGGTCATAGACCGGTCCGGTCAGGAAGATGATCCGGTCCTGCAGCAGCCGGGAGAAGATGTCGAACGCCCGCTCGCCGCGCGAGGTCTGCTCGACCACCATCGGCACGAGGGCGTTGTTGTAGATCTCGACCGGATCGCGGTCCCACATCTGACTCGTTCCTGACCTGAGGAAGCCGGCTCCGGAGCATCGCTGCCCCGCAACCGGCCTCGTTTCCTGCCGCCAGGGCTCCCGCCCGCCCCGGCCGCATGCTGTGCTCAGAACAAGATAGAGATTATCCGGCCGGTTGAAAGCCCACGGCCTAGAGGTCGGCGGCCGGGACGTCCGCCAGCTCGTCCGGCGTCACGGTCCTGTCCTCGACCTTGGCCAGCTCGAGCACGTAGTCGACGACCTTGTTCTCGAAGATCGGCCCCCGCAGCGTCTCCGCCGCCTGCGGATTGGCGCGGAAGAACTCGATCACCTGCTGCTCCTGGCCCGGATAGCGGCTGGCTTCGGCCCGCATCGCGCGCACCATCTCCTCGGATGTGACGGTGACGCCGTTGGCGCGGCCGATCTCGGCAAGCAGCAGCCCCAGCTTCACCCGGCGCTCGGCGATCTTGCGGTAGTCCGACTTCAGCGTGTCCTCGTCCTTGTCCTTGTCCTCCTCCTCGTCTCGTCCTCGTCCTCGTTCTCGTCCTCGTTCTCGTCGACGCCCGCCCGAGGAGA
>CAXTZG010000027.1:31439-38655 GCA_964248625.1 uncultured Acetobacteraceae bacterium
TCCTCGTCCTTGTCCTTGTCCTCGTCGTCCAGCCTGCCGGCCTCCCGGTCCTGCTCGACGCGCGACCAGATCGAGGCGAACTCCCCCTCGACCATGCCTTCCGGCGCGTCGAAGTGGGTCTGCAGGGCCAGCTGGTCCAGCAGCTCGCGCTTGATGCGCATGCGCGAAAGCTGGTCGTATTCCTGGCGGACCTGGCCCGACACCGCCTCGCGAACCTGCTCCAGACCCTCGAAGCCGATCTTCTTGGCGAGCTCGTCGTCGATGGCGGAGTCGATCGGCCGCTTCAGCGCCTTGGCCGTGATCTCGAAGCTCGCCGCCTTGCCCGCGAGCTCGGTCGCCTGGTAGTCGGCCGGAAACGTCACCTCGATGGTGCGCGTCTCGCCGGGCGCCAGCCCCTCGATCTGCTCGGAAAAGCCGGGGATGAAGCCCTCGCCCCCGATCTCGACATCGACGTCGCTGGCCGTGCCGCCCTCGAACGCCACCCCATCGACCCGGCCCAGGAAATCGACCGTCAGCACCTCGCCCCGCGCCACGCCACGCGCTTCCTCGATGGTCTCGAAGCTGCGCTGGCGCCGGGCGATGTCGGCCAGCGCCTTGTCCACCGTCTCCGGATCGGGCTCCGCCTTCAGGCGGGTCAGCGAAAGCTGGCTCAGGTCGGGCTGCGCGATCTCGGGCAGCAGCTCGAGCTCGAGGGTGAATTCAAGGTCGCTCGCCCCGTTGGGCTCGGCGCCGCTGACCAGCTCGACCTTGGGCTGCGCCGCCTGGCGCAGGCCGCGCTCGCTCAGCAGGTCGCGGGTCGCGTCGTTGACCGTCTGCTCCAGGATCTCACCCGTGACCGCGGTGCCGTAGCGCTGCCGGACCAGCGACATCGGCACCTTGCCGGGCCGGAAGCCCTTCAGGTTCATCGTGCGCCCAAGCTCGGTCAGCCGGGCCGTCCGCTTGGTTTCCAGCTCGCTCGCCGGCACCACCACGGTGAAGCCGCGCTTCAGACCCTGGTTCAGGGTTTCAGTGACCTGCATGAGCCAGGCAATCCTCTCGTGAACAGAACGATGCCGCCGACGTGCCGGATCGGGCACGCGGCGGAGATGATGGGCAAAGCCGGACGCCGGGCCTGGAGAGCGGCCTGCGCGGCGTTGCTGGTGCGGGCGGAGGGACTTGAACCCCCACGACTTGCGCCACCAGAACCTAAATCTGGCGTGTCTACCAGTTTCACCACGCCCGCCACCCGAGATCAGCCGTTCCGGCCCGACCTCCAGGTCCGCTTCCGCGATTGCGGGCCCATTAGCTCAGCCGCCCGACATCGGCAAGTCCGACACGACCTTCCGCGCCAGGGCCCCCGCCTCCGGCAGATGCGGCGGCAGGTCCTCGGCGACCAGCCCCGCGCCGGCCAGCCGTCCGGCCTCGCCATGCAGCCACACCGCCGCCGATGCCGCCTCGAACGGCTCCAGCCCGCCCGCGAGGCAGGCGCCGACGACGCCGGACAGCACGTCTCCCGATCCCGCGGTCCCGAGCCACGGGGTCGCATTGTCGTTGATCGAGACCCGCCCGTCCGGCGATGCCACGATGGTGTCCGAGCCCTTCAGCACCAGCACGCCGCCGAACAGAACGGCGGCCCGCCGAGCCGCGCCGACCCGATCGGCGCCGGGATCGCCGAACACGCGCTCGAACTCGCCCGCATGCGGGGTGGCGACACAGACGCCGCGCAGCCGCTCCGGCCGCCCGCCCGCCTCGGTCAGCGCGCCGGCATCGGCCACCACCTGCCGCCCCGCCTGCAGCAGCGCCGGCAGCGCTGCCTGCACCTCGTCATGCGCGAGGCCCGGCCCGCACACCCAGACCCGGCGGCGCTGGTCCTTCAGCAACGCCGCCAGCGGCTCCGCGTCGATGATCAGGCCGGGCGCGCCCATGCGGTAGATGTCGGCCGAGCCCGCCGCCGCGATCCGCACCAGCCCGGCGCCGGCTCCGCGGGCGCCCGCCGCCGACAGCCGGGCCGCACCGGTCATGGTGGCGCCGCCGCACACGCTCACCACGCCGCGGCTGTATTTATGGCTCTCGGCTCCGGGTTCCGGCAGCCGCCACAGGCCGGGCGCGTTGCGCCACGCCTGCACCATGCCGGCCTCCAGCGCCTCCTCCCGGATGCCGATATCGGCGACCTCCAGCCGTCCCAGCCGGTCGCGGCCGGGCAGCAGCAGATGGCCCGGCTTGCGACGATGGAACGTCACCGTCAGCTCCGCCCAGGGCGCAAAGCCGCGCACGGCGCCGGTCTCGCCGTCGATGCCGCTCGGGATGTCGATCGCCAGCACCCGCCGCGCGGCCGCCAGCGTCGTCGCCGCCAGCCCGTCGAGATCGCGGGCGAGCCCGGCGCCGAACACCGCGTCGATCACCAGCCCCGCCCGTGCTGCCTCCACCGGATCGAAGCCCCGCACCCCGCCGCGCCACGACGCCGCCGCCCGTGCCGCGTCGCTGCCGGCAGGCGGCGGTGCCAGCGCAGCCACCCGGACCGGCCAGCCTTCCTGGGCCAGCAGCCGTGCCGCGACATAGCCGTCGCCGCCATTGTTGCCCGGCCCGCACAGCACCAGCGTGGCGGTCGGCCGCATCGACCGCAGCGCCGCCCGCGCCACCGCCCGGCCGGCATTCTCCATCAGCCGGTACAACCCGCCCGGCGTCGCGGCGGCGGCCCGGTCGATCCGTCCCATCTGCTCCGGCGTGAGCAGCCTCAACTGCATCGGGATCTCGACCATCTGCCGCTCCTTGATCGCTCGGGACCTGCTGCCGCAACGTCCGCATCCGGCTCGCCGGTTGCAGGCACGTCTCTTGCGCGATGCGGCCGAAACCGCGATCAGCGTGCGTTCAACGAGGGGAGCCCCGTCATGACCGGCCAGATGATCAGCAGCGGCGCCGACGCGCCCGGCGGACACGTCCTGTGGGGCCTGGTGCTGGCCGTCCACCTGGTCGCCATGGCCACCTGGCTCGGCGGCACCGCCTATGCGCTGCTGGTGCTGCGTCCGAGCCTGGGGCTGCTGGACACCACGCAGCGCAACTCGGTGCAGCTGCAGACCCTCAAGCGGTTCTTCCTGGTAGTCTGGCACGCCATGCCTCTGGTGCTGATCACCGGCTGGCTGATGCTGGCCTTCCCGCTCGGCGGCTTCGGCAACCCGGACTGGCATATCCAGGCGATGCAGGCGATCGGCATCGTGATCGCGCTGGTGTTCGCCTATGCCTTCTTCGGGCCGTTCCGGAAGGTCCGCCGGGCGATCCGGCCGCAGCCGGCGACCTTCAACAAGATCCGCTCCCTGGTCAGCCTCAACCTCGTGCTCGGCGTGGTCGTGGTGGTGATCGCTTCGCTCGACCACAGCTTCCAGTAGGCGCGGGCGCGACGACGCCCGACCCGCCCTAAGCCGCCTCGTCCACCTCGCCCCGGACCGGCACCATGCGGTCGCGCAGATGCACCGCGGCACTGACCAGGGCGACGTGGGAGAAGGCCTGCGGGAAGTTGCCGACCTGGCGCTTCAGCCGCGGGTCGTACTCCTCCGCCAGCAGGCCGAGATCGTTGGACAGCCCCACCAGCCGCTCGAACAGCGCTTCCGCCTCGTCGTAGCGCCCGAGCAGCACGTAGCTGTCGACGAGCCAGAAGGAGCAGGCCAGGAACGCGCCCTCGTCGCCGGACAATCCATCGGCGGTCTCGTCGGTCCGGTAGCGCAGCACGAACCCGTCCACCAGCAGCTCCTTCTCGACCGCCGCCACCGTGCCGACGATGCGCGGATCGTCAGGCGGCAGGAAGCCGATCACCGGCAGCAGCAGCAGCCCGGCATCCAGCGCCGGCGCGCCGAAGGCCTGGGTGAAGCTGTTCTTGGACGCGCTGAAGCCGTCGCGGCAGATGGTCGCGTGGATCTCGTCGCGCACCTGGCGCCAGCGTTCGACCGGACCCGGCAGCTTGTAGGTTTCGACATCCTTGATCGTGCGGTCGAACGCCATCCAGCAGAACGCCTTGGACACGGTGAACTGGCGACGGCCGCCGCGCACCTCCCACATGCCCTCGTCGGGCTCCTTCCAGATCCGCTCCAGATGCTCGACCAGCCCCACCTGCAGCGACCAGCCGGAGCTGGCGTCGCGCAGGTTCTCGCGCCGCGAGAGATGCAGCGCGCCGATCACCTCGCCATAGACATCGAGCTGAAGCTGCCCGGCGGCGGCGTTGCCGACACGAACCGGGGCCGAGTTCTCGTAGCCGATCAGCCACGGCACCTCCCATTCCATCAGCTGCCGCTCGCCCGCGATGCCGTACATGATCTGCAGCTGCTCCGGGCTGCCGGCGACGCTGCGATGCAGCCAGTCGCGCCAGCGCCGGGCCTCGTCGTAATAGCCGCCCGCCATCATCGCCACGAGGGTCAGGGTGGCGTCGCGAAGCCAGCAGAACCGGTAGTCCCAGTTGCGCGGGCCGCCGATCTGCTCGGGCAGCGAGGTGGTGGGGGCGGCGACGATGCCGCCGGTCTCGGCGTAGGTGAGCGCCTTCAGGGTCACCAGCGAGCGCTTCACCGCGGCCAGGTGCTTGTCGCCATAGGCGCAGCGCGACGCCCACTCCTCCCAATAGGAGAAGGTGTGGTTGTAGGCCTGCTCGACGTCGAAGCCGGCGGGCGGCGGCAGATGCGACGCGCCGTAGCTCATGACGAAGCGGAGGCGCTGGCCTTCCGTGACGGTGAAGCGCGACACCGTCTTCATGTCCTCGCCCTCCAGCGGCACGTCGGTGCGCAGCACCACCAGCGCCGGCCCGGCGATGGCGGTGATGCCTTCCTCGCCCGGCAATCGCGTGACCCAGGGCACCGACGTGCCGTAATCGAAGCGCAGCATCAGCTCGTGGGTCATCGCCACGCTGCCGCTGCGCCCCTCCACGATCCGCACGATGCTCGGCCCGTCGGTGCCCATCGGCATGAAGTCGATCAGCGCCACCGTGCCGGTGCCGGTGGTGAACACGGTCTCCAGCACCATGCCGCTGCCCTGGTAGGACCGCGTGCTGGTCCAGTCGGCCGCCGGCGCCAGCAGCCAGCGCCCGTTCTCGCCCGTGCCCACCAGGGCCGCGATGCAGGCGGCGCTGTCGAACCGCGGCCAGCACAGCCAGTCGATCGAGCCGTTGCGGCCGACGAGCGCGCAGCTTCCACAATCGCCGATCAGGCCGTAATCCTCGATCGCCAGGGGCAGGTAGGCCAAGTGCAGTACCTCAATCAACGAGCAGCGCGGTGAACGGGAGCCGGAACGATCGGTTCCGCCGCAGGCCGGACAAGGCCACCGACTGCTTGAAGCTTGACTTTTCTGGACGATATCAGGATACGCAGCACGGCTCTGCAAGCGGACAAGCGACTTTCCGATATTCGTGACGTCGTCGGTTGCCCGTCAGGCTGGATGTGCGATCGGGCCGCCAGGATTTCCGTCGACCTGTCCGTCGCATGCGCCGCTTTCCCGGCAGCGCTTGCCTGCTTGCATCAAACTGACAGGTTCGAGAACGTTTTGAGCGACACCATCACCGGCACGATCGATGGCCAGAGCACCGGCCTGTCCCTTCAGGACGACGACATCTCGTCGGATCAGGGTCCATACGAGCCCGATCCCGACCGGCAACCGGCCGACGACATCCTGCCGGCACCTCACCCGTCGCCCGCGGATCCGGCCGGCACGCCGGACGACCTGCCGGAACGCGAGATGCTCGAGCTGACAGACGTCTCGATGCATGTGGGCGGTGCCGGCGCATCCGTCGCCGAGGCCGCCGGTCCGGGCCATGACGCCCCTGCGGCCGATGCGATCGTCGTGACGCCGCCGCTGTCGGAAGCCGAGGCGCTGCCGCTGTTCTCCGAGCTCGGCCTGTCCGAGCCGATCCAGCGCGCCATCGAGGAGATGGGCTACCGCCACCCGACCCCGATCCAGGCGGAAGCGATCCCGTTCGTGCTGATGGGCCGCGACGTGCTCGGCGTCGCCCAGACCGGCACCGGCAAGACCGCCGGCTTCACGCTGCCGCTGCTCGACATCCTGTCCGGCTCGCGGGCCCGCGCCCGCATGCCGCGCTCGCTGATCCTCGAGCCGACCCGCGAGCTGGCGCTGCAGGTGGCCGAGAACTTCGTGATGTACGGCAAGTACACCAAGCTGACCCATGCGCTGCTGATCGGCGGCGAAAGCATGCAGGACCAGAAGGCGGCGCTGAATGCCGGCGTCGACGTGCTGATCGCCACGCCGGGCCGGCTGCTCGACCTGTTCGAGCGCGGCGGCCTGCTGATGACCCAGACCAAGATCCTGGTGATCGACGAGGCCGACCGCATGCTCGACATGGGCTTCATCCCCGACGTCGAGCGGATCGTCACCCTGCTGTCGCCGAACCGGCAGACGCTGTTCTTCTCCGCGACGATGGCGCCGGAAATACGCCGCCTGTCCGACGCGTTCCTGCAGAACCCCAAGGAGATCACCGTCAGCCGCGCGGCCTCGGTGGCGCCCACGATCATCGCCGGCCTCGCCGTGGTCGAGGAGATCGACAAGCGCAAGGCGCTGCGCAAGCTGATCCGCGCCGAGGACGTGCAGAACGCGCTGATCTTCTGCAACCGCAAGCGCGACGTCGACATCCTCTACAAGTCGCTGGCCAAGCACGGCTTCTCCGCCGGCGCCCTGCATGGCGACCTGCCGCAGAGCGTGCGCTTCTCGACGCTGGAGAAGTTCAAGACCGGCGAGATCCAGATGCTGGTCTGCTCCGACGTCGCCGCCCGCGGCATCGACATCGGCGGGCTCAGCCACGTGTTCAACTTCGACGTGCCGATCCATGCCGAGGACTATGTCCATCGCATCGGCCGCACCGGCCGTGCCGGACGCAGCGGGCATGCCTACACCATCGCCTCCCCGGACGATCGCGGCTTCGTCGAGGCGATCGAGAAGCTGACCGGGCACGCGATCCCGCCGCTCGGCGTGGACGGGATCGCGAGTGCCGAGTGGTCCGACGAGCCGCGCGGACGTCGCGGACGCGGACGGACCAAGACGCCGGAGCGTCGCGACGAAAGGCAGCGCGCGCCCAGGAGCAGCGACGAGCGGCCGCAGGATCAGGCCGCCATCGCCGCGACCGTGGTCCCGCCGGTGCCGCGCCGGACCGAGGAACGGGCTGCCGGGCGCGGCGGCAACCGCGCGCCGGATGCGCGACCGGCGCGCCGGTCGCAGACGGAGCGGCGACCGGAGCAGGCACCGGACGTGCAGT
>CAXTZG010000028.1:0-29590 GCA_964248625.1 uncultured Acetobacteraceae bacterium
GACATGCAGGGATCGTCGCATGATCTCGATGGTGTCGCCGGCCTCGATCGACTGCACCTGTTCCCGGTCGCCCAGCCCCTTGATGGTGAACCCCTGCCGGGCCTGATGCTCGAGCAGCTTGAGGAAGGGCCGCGGACCGATCTGGCTCACCTCGTCCACCACCAGCACGCTGTTGGGGAACAAGGCGATACTGCCGTCTTCCATCCCGCGCAGGAACGGGTCGAGTGCGAAGGTGCGCTTGATGCCGGTCTCCTTCAGCGCATCGGCCTGACGCCAGGCGGTGGCGATGCCCAGCACCTCCCGTCCGCTCTCATCCGAGCGTGTGTCGGCATGCCACGCCGCGACCAGTGGCTTGAGCAGCGTTGTCTTGCCCGAGCCGGCGACACCGGTGATGAAGCTGAGTCGGCCGCCCGTGCCCAGGCTGTAGATCGCCGCCTTCTGAGCGGCGCCGTGCTCGGGCTCGCGGTCAAAATCTAGCCCCGAGGCGCCGATCGCCGCGTTGAGCGCTGCCACCGACAGCGCGCCTGCCTTGTCCTGGGCGGCTGCCTGGGCGCGGCCGGCGAGATCCGCCTCGATCCGGACCTGGGCCGTGTTGGTGACGCGGACCTTTGTGCTGACCTTGCCCTCCTGGGCCAGAAGCTTCTGGTCGGCCATCTCGCCCACGATCAAAGAGACGCGCTCACCGCGCAGGGTGATGCCGCGCTCCTCGAGCAGACGGACCACCTGGTCGATGTCCTCCGGACCGGAGATGCCGGTCTGGATCATCCCGCGCGTAGCCCAGGTGCGCAGCTTGTCGTGGTCGATCACCGCCGCGGTGTGGAACTCGTCGGCGATGTGGCGGGCAGCGAACTGGTAGGCCCGGTCAAACCGCTCGGCCTCGGTCAGGGCTGGTGCGGCAGCCCCTTCCAGAACCGTCGTGTGCTTCCAGCCGATCCCATCGGCCTGATCGTGCCAGCCCTGTTTCTCGGTGCCGCCGTCGTTCTTGGACCGGCGTTCCGCCACGGCAGCGGCGCTGAGGATGCCGAACTTGCGCTCGGCGGTGAGCCCAGCCCAATCCAGGCCCTGGCTCTTGGCGAACGCCTTGGCGTTCTGCTCGGTCTGCTTCCGGCCCTTGGAGAACAGGTCGACGGCCGCCTGCGGGATCGCCGACAGGACGAACGCCTCCTCCTTGGCGTCATATTCGGTGCGGACGCCCATCTCGCGCAGGCGCATGGCGAGCCGGGCCTGGAAGTAGGCCCCGAACTCGTGGACTCTGTTCTGCAGCCGCTTGGTGTCGAGCGAGCCGATCCGACCGCTCTTGGTCGCCACCATGTTGAACATGCTGTTGTGGATATGGTCCTGCGGGTCGCCCGACAGTGGCACCTCGGCCAGATAGGTGACACCGCTCTGGCCATCCTTGACCTGCAGCGTCGGCCGGGCCGTGTGGTGGAAGAAGGAGGCCCAGGCCACCTCTCCCGGATCAGCCCCGTCCTTGCCGCCCTCCCCTTTTCTTGCCCAGCCGATCTCCCGGGCCACGTAGCCCATGGTGTCGTCGTTCGCTCGTCGGATCGCTTCCCGAACTGCCGCGGCCTCGGCCGGCGACTGCGCGAACTCGGCGGCCAGCGAGACCGACTTGTGCGGCGAGATCGTCAGGTCGTACGCGCTGATCTCTCGTGGTCGGCTGGCTGTCTCCCACCGCTCGCCCGTGTCGCCCCGCTTGGTCTCGAACAGGCGATCCAGCTCAAGGTTCGTTGGCGCCTTGGATGGGTCGATGCCCAAGGCATCGGCCACGTCCTGACCGATGCCGGGTCCCCAACTCGCGCGGCCGTCGCGCCCTGTATAGTAGGCGGTGAGCCGACCCCCCGGATCCGCCCTGGCGCCCGGTTCCAGGTCAGCGCCGGGTTCAGGTTCGAGTGTATTTTCCGTCATGTAAGCGCGGATCAGCTTGCCGTCCGAGTTGGCGGCCAGCTTGCGGAAGGTCATCATCCCCGGACAACCTCGACCGGGATCGGTTCGATGCCGAAGTTGTCGGCGATGGCCTGCACCACGTCGAGCGGCATGTCGCGCGTGATCTTGGCCAGGCCCACCATGATGTCCTTGAGGTAGGCAGACTGGTTGTCTAGGCGGGTGACGAGCCCGCCGAGCAGCTCCTCGAGCGACGGTCCCTCGCCTTCTTCCTTTTCGTCCGGAGTGACGAGCTCGATGATCCGTTCCAGGTGCTCGCCGTGCAGGCGCTGCTTGCCTAGGATCAAGACCAAGCCGCTATTCGCGTCCCGGAGATCCCGTTGGATGGTGGAAAGGGACGCTGGTGCCTCATCGGCCAAAGCCAGTCCATCCCTGTTCCCTACCTTCTGCCTCATGCCACAACTCCGCCTGTCTCAGCGGATTTTGAAGACGGCAAACGCGAATGGATATTCAGGAACAGCCGGTACTGGAGTACCCCCGATTATGGGATGGGAAGGCTGACTGGAGGGCGTTGTGTCAGCCTTTTGTGTTTGTAAATATTAATCCCAGAAAGCATCAGAATAAGGATGACGCTAACGGCCAGAACTGCTCTGTATCCTTCCAAGATTGATGACAAATGCATTACTGCACCGTTTGGTGTCGTAATGATCCGCTCCGGAGGATGTAGCAGCAGGAAATTTGGAAGTAACTTCTGCACATAGTCGGTAACGGTGGGCCAGTCAAAGCAGAACTTACACATGGAGTCGATGGCCAAGAGGTCTCCTGCGAGAGCAAACACGCCATACGAGAAAAAAGTTAGAACTAACCCTAGAAAAAACAAACCTATGTTTTTACTAGCTTTACCCACCCCCGGAATGACTAGTTGCACCTGCGGGCTGCCAAGGCCAACTGTAGCTATCAATGTCCGTTTCCATATCTCCCTTAGAACAACACCTTGTACGGCAGCACCGCAAATTAAGCAAAGCAGTACCATATTGAGTGGATATATATACAATAGTTTACAAGTATATTTTGGTCCGAAATGCCAGAGAGAAATACACAATAATACGATTGTTTGCAGCACTAAGCCTACTAGAAAAGATGCGTACATAGGGCCGAGAAACAGCCCCTGTAGCTTCTGGAGTGTCGTCGATTTCAACCAAGCTTTAATGAAAACCAAGGATCTGAGCATGCCTATCTCCATAGCTAAGGTAGTTCAGAAACTACCTAAACGAGATGCCAGACCGAATTACTATGGATGTTGGCCTTCATCACCTTTCCTGGCGACTTTCAATGCATCGTTTATGATTTCTTGAATGGTTTGCCCAGTCTGGGCTGAGCGACGATGCAGCCAACGGTGCATCGAGATATTTGCACGGTAGGTTAACCCTACAGTCGGTTCAGGTTTCGCGAAAGAGAAGCTGTCTTGTACAGGCTTCCTCACACTTCCGACCGCAGTGGCTGGGGTGAAGAGACTGCTCTGTCCCTCGATCTCAATCTTCGGCAGCCGCTCCCGCTCGAGAGTCACCATGCTTCGGTCGAGCGCCGTCTGGATGATGTGCTGACCGGTTGTTGAAAGACGATGAACAAGCGTCTTGAGCCGCCCATAGCGGTGGGGATCTAGCCGGACCGTGACGGGAATGGTGCCCGGGCGGCGAGGCGGCAGCGGTTCCGACCGACGGAGTGGTTGGACCGACTGACCCTCACCAACTTCACTTACCTGCATGTCGATCGCTCCCGCGAATCAATGTTTTCATTCTAGGCTAGCCTCGCCCCCAGACGCCAATAGGGACCGCTTAGCGGCCCCGTAACTATAACCGTCCGCCGCCACACCGGCTGATCTATGCCGCTGCCTGAAGTGCTCTGATCTGGCGGACTAGCCGGGCGCGGAGCGTCCGGGCGTCCGCACCGCATTCGGAGAATGCAATGGTGTATGGAAGACCCCTTTTCGACCCAGACGAGTGGGAGAGAACTGGGAGACAAGTGGGAGAATACTGAGAGAGAAGTGGGAGAGCTGGATGCATTCGCGCCGACGTAAAGCATCCTTCGAGTATGCAAGAACACGACTCCCGCCCTGTTACTAACTTGGACGTGAGACCACCTGCCAAGGCGCGGCAATCCCCCGTCTACAGGTGGATGGCGGCACGATACCCAGCGCTCCTTCATGAGCGAGCGGCAGGACAAGACTGGTCGAAAATCCGCGCAAGGTTAATCAAGGACGGCATCACTGACTCCCGTGGTCAGTCACCCTCAGCAGCTGTGTTGGCGCGGACCTGGCAACGGGTTCGTCTGGCCTTTGATCGGATGCCCTCTATCGGGGAGAGCCTCGTGAAAACGAAGCGCCCTGACGTGAGGCAGATCGCCCCGCAACGCCAACCGGATCAGCCGCGACGGGCAACTCAGAACCTTGAGCCGCCAACGTCACGTGATAGGGCGCTCATCCCACTCGCGCCGGGGCCGATGACAATGCCAGCGGCAAACCCGCCAAGCCCGGAGCAGGTGCCTACCGCGACCCAGGAAGACCCCGATGCAGCGATCAAGCGCGTGCTGGACCGGATGGATGCCCGATATCGACGGAAGCACGGCTTCTACGAGGACTGAACAACGTGAACGAACAGACACCGGCACCAGCACCAGACCCGGCGGTAGGCCGCAGCAATAAGAGTGTTGAGCGGAACCCCGTCATAATCCCTGCCATCGGCCGCCAGCGCGTCGGCAAGACAACGTTCCTGAATGGGCTAGCGCAGGTCGGCCTCGCCAAGGGAGCCGACATCGATATCTGGAACGCCGACGTGCTGAACCGCTCCCACAGCCTCAGCACGTTTCACCCGCATGCAGCCGTCCCAGACCAAGGTAGCCTTGTCGAGCAAACAGGCTGGATCGAGCGGCAGATCATGCAGCAGGTGGAAACGCACAAGGATGTGCTTCTCGACGTCGGAGGCGGGTTGACGGCGCTTCATGGCCTAATCGAGGACACGCCGTTGGCGGAGCTGATGGAGGACATGGGTATCTCGCTCGTCGCCGCCTATCTCGTTGGGACCGAAGCAGGGGACATCGACTATCTGGACCAACTCCAGAGCCAGAAGCTCTTCCTGCCGAAGAAGAGCCTTGTCATTCTCAATGAGGGGCTGGTGACCTCCGGCCGACAGCCGAGGAACGCCTTTGCGCCGATCCTGAGTCATCCCGTTATCAAGAGAGCCCTCGCAAGTGGCGCCGAGCTTGTCTTCATGCCGGCGCTCAGTTGCATGGCACAAGTCACCGATCGAGGCCTTACGTTCGCAGACTTCATAGAAGGCGTCCAGAAGGAAGGCCATCCGACAACGTCGATCTTCGACCGGGCGCGGGTAAGGCGATGGTTTGAACGGGACTTCCCGGGCTTTCTGAGCGAGATCCCGGCGGAATACCTGCCCCGCCTTGCGAGCGGGAACGTGTATTGATGGACGGGCTAAATGATCCGGCTCCTTACGGGGAGCCGAGGCCACTGGCCGTCTCGCGTGTAGCATTCGAACGCAGGTCGGCCGACCTGCGTGCGGCTGCGCAGGACTGGCTGGTCAGACCACATGCGCCCGAAGGAGCCGTGATCAGCGCCCTACTCGGCGCGATAGCTGAGCTGGGCGCTCTGACCCTGGACACCGGCGCGGCACTGCAAGAGGTGGTAGCCAGAGCGGAAGCAGGCGCCCACGCCCGGCTCCGCCTAGCCGAGGAGGAAGTCGCGCGGCTCAAGTGGACCATCGGCGACAGCGTTGAAGTGCTGAAGAAGGCCCGGGCCGAGCTTGGCAACGTCGAGCTTGACCGGAAGAAGCTGGCGCAGACGGCGGTCAGCAGCCTGACGTCGGAAATCGTCACCATGCTGAAGCCGCACTTCGCGACGCGGACGGTGAACATCAATCGGGACTGGATGGTCCGCACCTGGGTCATTGCCGGTATCGTTGGGCTGGTCGTCTACCTGGGGGGAGCGCTGACGGAGGCATGGCTGACCTGGCGGCCCTGACCGCAGGCTCTTTTGATCAGCGCCGAACCACGACCCACTCGCGCCGAACTGCCGGAAGCTGAACGCCTTCACCCTTTGGAGGCGTCAGTGCCCTACATCCGTCGCCAGCGGTTCTGCTGGCCAAACCCATTCACCTCAGAGATCAGGCTGGCGCTAACAAGCCACGCCGTCCTCGGGCTCGCGCTCTGCTGCGCCCCGCCGGCGCACGCCGACCCGGAGCCGGTGACGATCAACGGCATGCCGCAGCAGGTGCTGCCACAGGTTCCCGAGATCGGGCTGGGGAACTACACTCCTCCAGAGGTTGGGAGCACCACCATTGGCAGCGGTTCGGGTGGAAGCAGTGGCAGCACCAGCGGCGGAACAGATAGCAGCGCCCTTACCACGATGGACGACCAGAGCTGGGGCCAGCAAGCGTCCAGTAACGCTGAGGCCGTGGGAGTCAATCCAAGTGCTGTCGCAGCGACCTGTGTCATCGAGAGCCAGTGTCAGAACGTTCAGGGTTCGGGAACCGTCGCTGGAGCCTTTCAGATGACGGCCTCCACATTCAACGCCTCGCTTGCCGAGGCCTTGGCCGAGAACCCGTCGCTTGCCCAAGACATCGTGCCTGGGGCAGCCGGGCAAATGGACCCTGCAACTGAGTCCATCGCCGCGGCACAGTATCTTAAGGATGCCGCGCTCCAGCTTCAGAACCAGGACATTGCAAATCCCACAACTCTCGATGTGCGCGGCAGCTACAACTTTGGACCGGCTTACGGAGCAGCGATTGCTAACGCCAGTGACAGCGACAACATGGCCTCCGTGCTTGAGGGAACAAGCGCCAAGACCCTGGCGGCGAACGGTATAACCCCATCTATGACTGTCGGCGATTGGCGAGCTGCTGTCAGTGCTAAGATTGGCGATGCAGCCACCCAGCCCGTGTTGCTCGGTTAATTGCGGAGGATGACCATGAAACTAACAAAAACATTTATCCTGGGTGTGCTCGCCACTGGGAGCGTAGCCCTGTTGGATAATATACCGACCGCTGCATTGGCTGCCAGTTCAACCCTCACCTGCATGGAGCCGAAGATCCTTGATGCCGACCCCAAGGCGGCCTTCGACGCACTACCCAAGGTCTACTCTGCGCCGAGTGAAGGAAGCTCCATCGTGGCAGCCACGTCCGCAGTGGTTTTCGTCTCTAGCCCAGCCGAGGAGAGTGCGGGCTTCACGAAGGTCATCCGCCTCAACGGGAAGCCAGGTTGGGTCATGAGCAACCAAATCATTCCCTGGCATAATGAGAACGTTGCGAATGCTACATGTATCGGTGAGTTGCGACCGAACGGCACCCCGCACGCGATCTACAAGCATTGAGACGTCGCGGGCCGCCACCCCAGGCGGCCCGTAGAGGATCTTAGTCAGCCACGAACAGGTCCGGCGACCTTGGCCGGAAGAAGTCCTCACCCACTCGTTCGATCCCACGCTCTCGCACCAGCTTCTGAAGGTGCGGGCGGATCGCCCTGGGCGCCCGTCCGGCCTCTTCACAGATCTGTCGGAACGACTTCTCCCGGTCGATGATACGCCGCACCTGATCCTCGACCGGCTTCCCGCGCGTGATCGACTCAGGCTCCGGCGCACTCGGACACTTCTCGCGCAACTGGTAGACGCCATAGGCGACGCGAACGACCTGGCCAAGCCGCATCATCTGTCCCAGATGCCCAGTCGTGATCGAGACGGTGCGGTTGATGTGCCGGGCAATGTTGCATGCCTGTCGTGGCTCATTGAGATAGGCGAGCAGCAGATCGCGGATAGGCTGTGGCCGCTGTCGCACTGCCGGCGGTGGCGGCAGTTCACCGGACGCCGCGTAACAACCATGGCCAAGCTGAACTGCGGCGCCGACGCAGACGAGTCTGCGGAGAATGACTCCGACCCGGGCGCGATCCGTCTGGAGATGCCGGGCGATTGCTATCGGGGTCTGTAGCGTCTTCAGGCAGGCGTGGATGACGGTCATCTCTTTCGTGAGTGGGTCGGTTCCCTGTTGTTCGGTGGGCGAGGGAAAACCGTGCATCGTGCGCTCCTCTTCAAGATGGCGCGGATGGCGCCATTTCTGCGAGGCTAGGCAGAGGCGGCGCGAATGCGTCGTGACCTCGGGCGAACGGAGAAAAACAATGAGCAAGATTGGCAGAAGCGTTGCGAGGATCGTGGAGAACATTCCGCCGGGTGCGCTGTGGCTGATCGGCAGCGCCGTCTTCTTTCTGCTGGGGTCGCATGGCTTCGCGGCGCTTGGCGCGAAGACGCTCGCCACTTATGGCCTTGTCGGCGCGAGTGGAGCGCTTGCGGTTGCGATCGCCTTTTGCGACTGGCGTCGCCCGAAGGCCGATCATCGCCAGTAGGACTGCATCAGAACGGCAGCGGTTTCCGGCGCGGACACGGACGTGCTTCGTGGGCCGCTGCCAGGTCCTCCAGCCACGCCGCCTTCAAGGGCGGGAACACGGACGCTCCATCGAGACACCGCTGGATCTGCGTGCGATGTTCGCCAGACCTCCGCGCCAGTTCCCGCACGCTCCAGCCGATGGTGAGCATGCACAGTGCGAGGCGGTGAGGCGACATGACGCTGTGGCCATTCTGGCCACAGCCGTCCGGAGTGCATCCAGCGGCGAATGAGCTTTGGTCATCCTCAACGGATGCCGAATCCTGATCGTTGGAGAAAAGTTCGTCGAGAGGAAACGTCGCGTCCATCACCGAATGATCGGGGCAAACGGCGCGAATGGGATCGCGTGATGCACTCGCGCCGATATGCTGGACACGGGATCACCCTCGGAGTGCGTCCATGCCGCCGCCTATCGACCTTTTCATCCCGATCACAGCGGCAATCCGGTCATCGCTATCGCACTACCTGGTGGTCGCGGCCGGCATGATCCCGGTCATGGGCAGCCTCAGGATCATGGAGCAGGCAGCGTCTGGCAGACGTGCTGGCTGGGTCGTTGGTGCAGCCCTGATTCCGCTGGCCCTGGGAGCAGCGGTGGCTGTGAGTGGCTTCTGCCAACTCGGCCGGCCAACCGACGACGGCAACGGCTGGCCGGACCTTGCACGCAGCGCGCCTCCACTCGGGCTGGTGGCGATCGCGGCGTGCGCCTTCATTCTGCTCATGGAGATGGCGCGCATGGCCCGTCTGACACGTCGCGCACCATGCGATCCCGCCGCCAAGCGGACGCCCCGTATCAGCGCGGCCGACCAGAAGCTGTTCAAGGAGTTCAAGGCTGGCCTGGTGGGGCAGCGCGGGGAGAACACTGTGCAGCAGGCCCTGGCCCGGACAGAGCGGTCCGCGCTGCACGACGTGCTGCTGCGGGACGCGGCCGGCCTGACGCAGATCGACCATCTGGTTCTGGCCGACGACGCGATCCTGGTGCTCGAGACCAAGACCTATGGCGGGCTGATCACCGGGAGCCCGCATGCCGAGCAGTGGGTCCAGCACCTCCAGGGGGGCGCCATGAAGACGCCGTTCCAGAACCCGTTGCGGCAGAACTTCCGGCATGTGGCGGCCGTGTCGAGTGTACTTCAGCGCGCCGGGATCATTGTGCCAGTTCGTGGTCACGTGATCTCGGCCGGCCGCGCTCAGTATGCCGGCGAGCTGTCGGCGGTAGTGGTGCCGGTGACGGATCTCGACCGTGTGCTGCGAAGCCGTCCGGTCGATCGAAAGGCGTGGCGGCTTCTGTCGGACGCGTGGATGGTGCTGCATGTGACGGCAGCCCAGAACAACCATCGGCGTGAGGAGCATCGAGCCGCCCTTGCCGCTCGTCCGAGAGCGACGACCCCTCGGGGGGTCTAGCATTGGGGGGTGAGAGGCTTCGGCCGTGGGTCAAGCCCGGAGGTATGCGCGGCGGCGGGACCGGGTTGCGTCCGGTGCGGGCTGAAGGCCTGCGCTGGACGCGGCCTGGTTCTGCCTAGTCGGGCATACCGGAGCCACGCCATGCGTGGCGCCGTCGCGAAGCGATGGCGGGCTTGAGGCACGGCCGAAACCGGGCAGACAATATCGCCTTGCGCGGTGGAGGGTCGGGGCGGCGCATGTTGCACTCCGCCGGAGCCTGTTAGAGATCGATTCCCAGTTCAATGAGGCGCTGCTCGTCATCGTGCCGGACGATCTCGTAGTCGTCTGACTTCCAGAAATAGCCATCAAGCTCATTAATCGTCGTGTATGTGCCGTCCCGCCACACGGCGTAATCGTCTGGACTCGGCCGCGTCCTTGCAATCGTTCCCTGCGCAGCGTCGAGGTGGCGGAGAGCCTGCGCGGCGCTTGGCATCGTGTCGGTTGCGGGATCGGTCATGGCAGGTTCCTCACCTGGAAACGCTCGGGAAATTGGCCGCTTGGCAGGCAGCGACCGGGTTAGGGAGCGGGACCGGCGGACCGGCCCCGCATGTGAGGGTTACTCGCGCTCGAAGGCGGCGAGCTGGGCAGCGGCGGCCTGGGCGTTGACGGTGCGGCCGGGCTGAGCGTTGCCCACGTAGGGCTTCCAGGTCTCTCCGGTGATTTCGGCGTAGGCGTCGATGGCACCCTGTGCGGCGGCGAGTGCGGCATAAGCCTGCACGGCAGCGGTGGCGGCGAAGTCACGGGCACGCTCGGCGCGGTTGGCCTGACCGTCCACGCCCATGCGATCCTCGTCGCGGTCCTCGTTCATCATCGGCATGGTGAGGTTGCGAGCCGCCTGCGCCTTGCTCTCGTAGAAGGAGCCGGCACCATGCGCCGAGCCGACGTGCGCGCCGGTGACGCGCTGAAGGTGCATCTCCAGGGCCTTCACGTTCATGTAGGGGGCGAGGCTGTTGGACAGGGTGGCGATGGCGGCTTCGGTCTGCTCCCGGATGGCGTGGTAATCCACAGCGGCCAGACCGTAGGCGACGACGATCTTGGCGATCTGTCCCTCGGTCGGGCAAAGGCGGGCGGCGCTCTCGAAGGTGATGGGGGTGCGGACCTGTGCGGCCTGCGCGGGAGCCTGGGCACGCTTGGCGCCGGGGAGGTTGCTGCCGGCCTTCTTGATGGCGGGCTTCACCTTGCGGGCGGCCTGGACTTGCGCGGCGGTCATGGCGGCGGCAACGTTGGTGATAGCGTCGGACATGAGCTTATCTCTCTGTTCTGCGTCAGACCCGTTCGGTGTTAGCGCACCGGGCGGGTCGTCTCGCGGTCTTCATTGACCGCAACTAGAGATTACCAAATCCGGGGGAATACTCAATAGAAAATGCAGGAAAACCGCGAATATCGGCTGATTTAATTGTCGCCCCGCCGTACGAATACAGTTGCGCTACCCTCCACTAAATGTTTGTTCTTCGGCGAGCCCCTGAGTTACTTCCTGATAAATACCGTGCGCAGCACGGTCTTTATGACGGTCTCCCGTCTGTGAGGTGTCTGTTCCCCGGTATCGCCCCGTCGTGAGGCCCCCTGGAGCAGGAGGTCGGTGCCGGGTCAAAGGCGCGCTCTTGCGCGGGACCGGAGCCACGCACAGGCGCCCCTTGGCGCCGAGCATGGCGAGGACCCACCCTTTGATCCGGCACTGGCCTTCTGCTGGGCCACATCACGACGGGGCGATACCGGGGAACAGACACCCGGCCGCGGGCGGCCTCTTGCTTGCGTGAGATGGGGTAATCGGTCGCCGCCACCTCACTCTGCTAGGCTCGCTACTGATCACCCTCGAGACGGAGCAAGACCATGCGAAAGGTTGTTGGCCTCGATATCTCCCTTCAGAAAACCGCCGTCTGCGTCCTGGACCGTGATGGCCAGCTCGTCTGGCAAGGCAAGGTCGACAGCGAACCTGGACCGCTGATCGAAAAGCTCAGCATGTGGCGCGACGAAATCGATTTGGTGGGCTTGGAAGCCTGCCCTTTGTCCGAGTGGCTACATACGAACCTGATCAAGGCCGGCTTCAAGTCGGTGTGTGTGGAGGTACGCCATGCCCAGCGCTTCCTTTCGACCAGGCCGGTAAAGACCGACCGCAACGATGCACGCGGCATCGCCGAGATGATGCGCGTTGGCCATTACCGTGCCGTGCATGTCAAGTCGTCCGAAGCCCAACTGGTGCGGACCATCCTGCAAGCCCGGCGACAAGTCGTTGGCAGCCTGCTTCAGATCCAAGGCAGCATCCGCGGCCTGTTGAAGGTCTATGGCCTCAAGGTGGGCGAGACGCACCGCTGCCAGTTCGACAAGCGTGTGCGGGAGCTTCTCACCGAGATGCCGACGCTGGAGATGGCCATCGTGCCGCTGCTGCGCGTGTTGGAGCAGCTGATGGGCGAGAGGAAGAAGATGGACAAGCTACTGGGTGATGCAGCCCGCAAGGACAAGGTCTGCCTGCGGCTGATGACCATCCCCGGCGTTGGGCCGATTACCAGCCTGGCATTCCGCGCGACGGTGGACGAACCTGACCGCTTCGCCACGTCCAAATCAGTTGGCAGTTACCTGGGCATGACGCCGAGGATCTATCAGTCCGGTGAGGTGGACCGATCAGGACAGATCAGCAAGCAGGGCGACGGCATGCTCCGCCACCTGCTATATGAAGCGGCGTCGGCGCTGATGACGCGCTCCCGGCAGCCGTCGAAGTTGCGGGCATGGGGTGTCGCTATCGCGAGGCGACGTGGAGCCAAGCGCGCCCGGGTCGCTGTGGCGCGCAAGCTCGCGGTGATCATGCACCGCATGTGGGTGTCCGGGACGCAGTTCGAGACCGGCGTAGAGAGGCCGAAGCTGGCCGCCGCGTAGCTGGCGCCGGCTTCCGCTCTACCCGTTCGACCGCAGCCTGGACGACGGGAGCGGCCAGTCCGACACGATCCCTGCGAACGCCTCCAGAGGCGGAACGCGCGCAGTCAGATTGGACGGCCGAACCCTCGTATCCCATCCTGGGGCAGCAGGAATGCTAGACCCCGTACAGAAGCACGATCCAGGATTGTGGACGAACCATGCCATGAACTGTCCCTAAGCTCTGCTGGAGTGGTGGCCCTATGAAGTGAAACTAGAGTCGCAAGTGTGTGGAAGGCGGTCAGTCTGCTTTCGAGTGAAAGAGCTGGAAAGCGGACTGACCCCGTAGCTAAGCGGAAACTGCTGATACGATTGCAATGATTATGAGGCCGCAAACCACGTAGCTGATAAGCTGTTGCGGGGCCAAGCCGAGTGGGCGGGGTGTGCCCGAGGCAAACTCTGGGTCCATCCAGGCGGTTCGGAAACAACGGCGCGAGCGCCATCGTCACGAAGTAGTTTGCCGCGATCGCCGCTGCCAGCAAGAAGACGGGAAGAGTGAGCGATGGCGTGCCGAACAGGATGGCCAGGGACAAGGTGCCGCTCACGAGGCCCATCAGCATGGTCTGGGCATTGTGGAATTTAGCGTGCGGTGGCCAGTGTGGGTTAAATAAATGCTGCCGGGCAGTGGCCGGCACGATCGCATCAGCAACCAGACCACCAAAATTGAACACGGCGACGAAGGCAATCAGGTAACGGGCGATTTCCATAGGACGCTCCTCTCCCTCCGTGGGGAAAGGACGCGCAGGTTGCCCACGTCTAGGATAGAGCGTGTGAGCTGCACAAACGCAAAACGTCACCCGGACTACCGACCGGGCAGTGACTTTCGCACGTCCAATCGGACTTAAATCGCGTGCCCGATTTTGTGTCAATAAGCCTCTAGCCAGCCAATGACAGGGGCACCGGTCACGAATCGTGCACTGCGTGGATGCCCGCTTTCAGGCACGTCCCCACCGTCTGATTAAGACCGGCATGGGTCGGATGCGGCGGTTACGTCCCTGATCGTCCGGCGACATCGTGCGGGATGCACTTGACTCGTGAGGACCGATTACAGAAGGGATCGTGACCCGCAGGGCGGAAACGCGCCGCTTGGCGTGGTTCCGGTCCGCCGCTTGGCGGACTAGAGCCCGACCCCTGCTCTTGCAGGGGGCACGCGCGGACTTGGCTGGAGATCTTGCGGTATTGCGGCGAGTTGCCGCATGAGCATTTAGTCGACTACAGAATCCAATTTTTAGGACAGCCCATGGCAAGCATTGTAGCCAAGTCGAGGACCAAGGCTGTCACCACCCAACCGACAAAGAGGGCACCCGGTCGTCCAGTCGGCTCGAAGAACAGGGTCGTGGCTGGGAAGGTGGCCCGGCCCTCTGTGTCGGCACAGACGGCCAGCGGAAAGACGAGGCCGACAGCGCCGAAAATGAGCAAGGCCGATCTGGAGGCGCAGGTCATCAAGCTGGAGCGCGCACTTGCCCGGTCCCGCAAGCATGTCACCGAGCTGAAGCTGATGATGTCGGAGGCCGCTTCGCGCGTGCCGGCACCTGCCGAGAGAGTCTCGAAGGAGAAGCCGCTCAAGAAGAAGCCGGCAGCCACGCGTGGTGGGCGGAAGAAGTCCGAGCCTGACGAGACGGTCCTGGACGGGGCTGCCGGTGAGGACGAGACGGAAGCCCATGCGAGCTGACAAGGCGCGCTCGAGCGACGCTGCGGGTTGTCAGGAGTTCGCGGGGCAGATCCTGAGTGCCTATTGCAGCAACAACCAGGTGGACGCGGCTGAGCTTCCTGGCCTTGTCCGTGATGTGCACGCGGTCCTAGTTGGCTTGCACAATGGTGAGGTGGCGCCGGAAGCGCGTGACCTGGTTCCTGCGGTTCCGATCAAGCGGAGCGTTTTTCCGGACCACATCGTGTGTCTGGAGGACGGGAAGAAGCTGAAGATGCTGAAACGGCATCTGCATGCGAGCTATGGGATGACGCCGCAGGAGTATCGGGAGCGATGGGGCCTACCGCCGCAGTATCCGATGGTTGCGCCGAACTATTCCGAGAAGCGAAGCATGCTTGCGCGGCAGCTTGGTCTCGGCCGCAAGGCTGCTGAAGAACTCGCCTGACCGATGCAGCCAGAACCATGTCCCTCGATGGGCGGAAAGGTGCATCTCGGCGTGGTTCCGGTCCGCCGCGTGACGGACTAGGGCCGACCCCTGCTCGTGCAGGGGGCACGCTCGATCGGCTTCAGACTTCCGCAACGCTTTCGTCGGGGATGCTGAAGTTGACCCTGGTGTAAAGGTCGACGACAGGGATTTCGACGCCGATCTCGGGGAGCTGGAGGATGTCGCCTTCCTTGAGGGTGACGACGTTCCAGGGATCGTGGTCGTTCTGGCGCCAGAGCATGTTCAGGCCGATGAAGTTCTGCTCGACGATGATGTATCGCTTGATGGAGGGCACGTCGTGGTATTCACCGACCTTGTCATGGCGGTCGGTTTTGATCGATGAGGCGCTGAGCACCTCGAAGACGATGAGCGGGTTGGGAACGACGCGGTCGTTACCATCGAAGCCGGTGCAGGTAACGAGGCCGTCGGGATAGCGGGTCCTCACGCTGGAGGTGGCAACGCCGGCGTCGGTGGCGAGGGCCTCGCACGGTCCATTACCGAGACGGAGCTTGAGCTGGAAGTTGATGTTCCCGACGATTCTGGCGTGGTTGCCGGAACCGCCGGTCATGGCGACAGGCTGGAAGCCGTCGAACTCGTAGCGCTCCTCCCGGCCCTCGGCCCAGGTGAAGAACTCCTCGCGTGTCATTGGCTTGCGCGTGATGACGTTCATGCGGCGAAGCCTAGCACTGGCGGACATGGCTTTGTCTTCCTAATCGCGTGAGGTGTCTGGGCCGTGTGGACGGCTGCTGGCCACACATGATGGCAGGCCGGCTTCTGGCCGCTCCTCAAGCCCTGCTACAGACCGTCTTCCACCGGGAAGTCGGGCAGGCTGAAGCCGCAGCTGGTGCAGTCCGTACCGCCATACTGGTTGATCGTCCCGTTTTCACGGAATTCGAGGCACCGGTGCGACGCGGGTTCATCGCATACCAGGCAAGGCCCGGTCCAAGCCTCGTTGATCAGCTCCCTCTGGCCGGGCTCAGCACTCTCGGCGGTCGCATCCCTGGTCTGGCAGGCTGGCTGTCTCAACCGGTCGGCATCGATCTCACGAAGGGCTCGGTCGACGTCGGGAGCGAGTTCTGGCACCCGGCTCCGCGCCTGGTGGAGGGACATCGGCTCGACAGCGGCTTATCCGCCGTACTGGCTGACGTTGCGCAGAAGGCTCGCCGTGCCCTGGATCATGTCCACTGCCAGTGCAAGATGTCCGGCCTCGTCGGCGTCCGGATTGAGGTAGACGGCGTAGGTCACATCGTCATCGCTTTTCCGCCAGCCCGCGACGAGCTCGGGCCTGCGGAGAAAGAGGATGAGGCAGTCTCCCAGGCAGGAGGCGGCGGCAAGCTCACGCTCGGGCGTGCGCTGGTAGAAGACGACGGCGGACTGCTTGCGCGGCTCGGCCGGGTCGATCACGAGGCTGGCAAGGTGGGTCGTCTCGAACCAGGCGTGGCAGACCTCGCCGCCATGCTCATGCACGGCCACGGTGAACTCCGGCCAGGATCCCTCGCAGTCGAACCAGGCCTCGAAGCGCAAGGTGGGATGGCACTGCGCCAGGGCTTCAGCAAGCGGGAGGCAGTCGCCGTCGTAGGCCATGCAGACCTTCAGCCACAGGACGTCGTCCGTATTTGTCATCTCCGCGATCCGCACAAGGCCGTCCGCGCGCCAGATCTCCGGCGCGGCCCCGGTGAGGCTGAAGGCGAGCTTGTCGGTTGCGGTTGTGGCGAGGACAACGTGCAACGCCGCCCTGTCTGCCTTCGGCCCTGTGATGGTGATGGAGGTGGTGCCCCAGCTCGACATGGTCAGCCCTCCCGCCCGGCTGACCAGAAGACGCGGCGTTCGGTACCGTCGGCGCCGACCTTGGTGCCGGTGTCGTTGATGTCGTCGATGCTGCCCTGCCAGGGCTCTGACCAGCCGTGGCCGGCAACGCTGCCGGCGAGCCAAAGCACGCCGCCGATGCGGAACTCACGAACGGAGGCGGTGCAGCAGGGCGAGATGAAGGCGCGGCCGGTGCGGGCTTCGTCTGGAAACGGGGCGTCTGCTGTTCGGGCCATTGGCGGCTCCTGATCTGGATCTGCCGTCCTCTTTCTTCTGGACGACATCTCTTCGCCGGCCGGATGCGTCGCCGGCGGGACAAGGGCGCCTGCGTGCAGGCGGGAGCGCAGCGACGGACCCTTGTGGCGCCGGCGACGCATCCGGTAGCGCCTCCTCATGATCTTTTCTGTCTTCTCCCCCAGCCGCTTCTTCAGCTTACCGGGCGACATTTCCGCGTCGGCTTAGGCACTCGCGCCGCATCCACCGACATTCACCGGCATTCACTGCGGAGTGAGACGATGCCACAGACCAACCTGCCGTTCCCCCCGCAAGCCGAGATCCCACATCATGCGCGGGTCGGCCGCCGGCTCCAGCTTATGACCTCGCACTCGCGCGATCACCCGCCATCGTCATCGCGACGGACCTGAGGAATCTATGCGACTCTCTATCGAAGCTGTCTCGGCACTTGCGATGCTTTGCACGCTGCCGCCTTCTTCGCGGCGTGCCGGCTGCTGGCCAGAGACGCCGATCACCGACCGTTACGGCCTTTACGCCGTACGTGAGCTGCTTGGTGCAAGCCTGATCCGTCGATCATGGGCGTTCGAGGCGGCCGGCATCTTGAAGAGTCTGCCACGTCGTGGAGCCGCCGATCAGCATATCCTGATCGTTACCGACCAGGGCTGGGAGATACACCTTCCAGCCGTTCCTCTCGACGCATGATGGCGCAAAGAAAGCCGCCCGGAGGCGGCTTCCTGTCGTCAGACGTGTCGTGCGCGTCGGCGGTGCTTGGGCGTTGGCTTCGGCTCGGTCTTGATCTCCAGCTTGACGAACCCGGGGATGCTCAGCGTCAGGGTGGCGCTGGTGAGGGTGACCTTGCGGATGACGCGAGTGAGCGTGCGACGGATGTGGTTGAGGATTGCTGCGAGTTCGTTGGAAAGCTTCATGTCCGTTCTCCTTGTTGGGCTGCGCGAGATGCGCGGGGGCGGAGAACGGTGCCGGGACGTTGCCTGCACCCGGAGGGGCGCAACGAAGTGGAGCACTTTGCTTGCAAAGTTGTAGGCGACGGAGCGGCACCGTAGCCCTCGCAAAGTGCGTCTCGTGCTGCCCGGAAGGGAGAGCTGACGCTTTGCAACGGACGCTGCAGTTCCGTCAGCCGCTTCCTGATTGCAGGACTCAGCCCCTGGCATAACTCCCTTACTCAACCTCTGCGGGAAGCTGGATGAGTATTTCGAAGCTTGTGAGAGCCGCTTGCTCAGTCCTGCTTCACATGGACTGGCCGTTCATTCGAGTCCCTCGGGTATCTGAGAAACCCGCGACTTTGCCAGCTTGGAAAGCCATATTCCATGAGGAGGATCATGAAACTACCAACGCCGTAGAAGAACACCGACACAAGCGTCCGCAGGTGACCCGACGCGTGCATCATTACGAATAGTCCAATCGAGTTCAAAAGGAGGCAGACGCTTACTGCCACGGCAGGACACAGCACTTTATGCCGGTCGGGATGCCTGATGAAAAACATCCACCCGATGAAGCAGGCCAGTAGGATCACTGCGGCATAAAGCGCGGGTTGCACCGTATCGATGATTATCGCGATCCCAACGAGGACGTAGGGCCAGAAGGCTGGAGTTTGCGCTATCAGGCCAATGAGCATCACGAGAGCAATCATGACCTTGATCCAGATCCGGATATGCTCCGGGACGGATATGCGCCTCGGCCGTGGCGGTCGGGCCATATCGTAGTCCCGCTCAGACCCGTTGGTTCTCATCGACCGGGACGCCAGCCGGCCCTGAGGTGGATCACGCCGTTCACGAAGCCAGCTACTGATGCGAGACCCGCGCAGTCGAATGCCACGTGGGAAATATGAGGTGAACCTACGGTCGCGAAGCCTAGGACCGCGAGAAGACAGGCCGTAACAGCAAGCGCGGGATTACCGGGCACCATGCCGCGGACCACGAAACTCCAGTGTTCGATCAGGTTCACCCACTTGCTCCGAGCTGAGGTTGACCAAGCCTGGGAGCGATCGGCGCGAACGCATACTGGATGGGCCGCTACACAGACCGCATCAGCGGTGCCGCCCCAGATCCGGTGCCACCAGCACCCGCTCGCCGTCGGCCCGATGCTCCAGGCAGAACCAGGACACGCCGCGGCGGGTCGTGAAGCCGAAGGAAGCGCCCTCTGCGCAGGTCTCGCAGCGATGCGCCGATCTGGTCCTGACCCGTTCCGGGGCTGGTAGTGCCTCTTGAAGCCCCTCGAGGAGCGTCGCCTGCCCCGTGGTCATGGTGACCGCAGTGCGTCGAGCTCGCGCTCGGCGCGCGCCCACTGCTCCGGCGACAGAGCCGGCCGCCGGCGGTTGCCATAGCGCTTCCAGCCGTCACGTCGGTTCTCGGCCGGGATCTGCTCGACGAACAGCGATGAGCCGCTCGGCCGCCCCTGCCGGAAGCTGCACCAGGTCACAGCGGCCCGACGCATGCCCCGGGTGAGTGCCACGTAGGCGAGACGGCGCTCCTCGTCCGGCTCGCCATTCGACGTGGGGAAGATCCCGGCATCCCAGCCCGGCAGGAACACGTGCGGGAACTCCAGCCCCTTGGCCCGATGCAGGGTCATCAGCTGCACGCGGCCGTCGACCTGCTCACGCGGCGAGGCGCTGGCAAGGGCGGCGTGCTCGAGCAGCTCGGCGACGGTATGGAAGCCATCGGCCAGGGCGACCAGCTCGCACACGTTCTCCAGCTGCTCCTCCGCATCGTCGACCCGACCCTGGCGCAGCATGGCGAGGTAGCCGGTGCGCTCCAGCAGCAGCGACAGGCGCTGCGACAGGGTTAGCTTCGGCTCGGCCCCGGTCGCCCGAAGGGTGTCGCAGAAGATGCGTAGCCTGGCGCCGGCCGCCTTCGGCAGGTCGGCATGCTCCACGGCCGCCAGCAGGGACAGCTCCCGCCATCCGGCCTCCACCTCGACCAGGCCGAGCGCCTTGGCGCCGAGGCCACGGGCCGGCTTGTTCGCCACTCGCCGGAACGCCTCGTCCGACTGGCGATCGTCCGGCGAGGTGCTGAGGCGCAGCAGCGCCAGCGCGTCCTTGACGGCGGTACGCTGGTAGAAGCCGGCGTCACCCACGATCACGTAGGGCACGCGCGCCTTCAGCAGGGTCTCCTCGAACGATCGGCTCAGGAAGTTCGAGCGATAGAGGATCGCCATCGCCTCGTATGGTACGCCCTCCGCAGCGCGTCGGCCGATCTCGGCGACGATGCCGGCCGCCTCGTCCTCGCCGTAGGCGAAGGGCACGCATTCGATGCGCTCGCCGTCGCCCAGACGGGTGAACAGCGTCTTCTCCAGGCGGCTCTCGTCGTAGGCGATCAGCGCATTGGCAGCCGACAGGATGTGGCCAGTGGAGCGGAAGTTCTGCTCCAGCTTGACCAGCCGGGCACCTGGGAAGTCCTGCTGGAAGCGCCGGATATAGCCGATATCCGAACCCCGCCAGGAATAGATCGATTGCGAGTCATCGCCGACCACGAAGATCTCGCCATGGTCGCGCGCAAGGCAGCGAAGCCAGACGATCTGGGCCCGGTTCACGTCCTGGAACTCGTCTGCCAGGATGCAGTCGAACAGCCCAGCCCAGCGCCTCCGATAGCTTTCGTCGGCCAGCATGGTGACAGCTGGCCCGAGCAGCAGGTCGCCGAAGTCTGCGGCGTTCATATCGCGCAGTTCGGCCTGGTAGGTGCGGTAGAGACGGGCCGCGCGACGCAGGCCGTCGACATCGACATGGTAACCGCCGGCATTGGCCTGTGCGATCAAGCCCTCCACATGCGGCCCGGCACGATCCGGCGTGACCAGGTCGTCCTTGAAGCGGGAAATACGGTCGCAGAGCTTCTTCAGGAGCTTGCGGTCGGTCTGCTGCTCGTCGTCCGCCTCGCTCCGGTCGCCCAGCAGGAGCCGCTTCAGGATGCGGGCACTGTCACCGGCGTCGAGGATGTCGAAGCCGGCGCGGAGCCCGGCCACCTCGGGCTCGCCGCGCAGCTGGCGAGCCCCCAGGCCATGGAAGGTGCCGAGCCAGGACGGCGCCGCCGAGCTGCCGAGCACAGACCGGATGCGGGCGCGCATCTCGCCGGCCGCCTTGTTGGTGAAGGTCACCACCAGGATGCGATCGGGCAGGATCCGTCGCTCGATGATGCGACAGGCCACGCCGGCGGTAAGCGACCGGGTCTTGCCAGTGCCGGCACCTGCCAGCACCAGCAGCGGTCCACTGGTGCGCGCAGCGATCACCTGCTCGGGCGTCATCCCGTCGAGCAGCGGAAGTAGGGCTTGCGGAGGAGGAGGCAGCATCACAGCACCTCGATCTGGCTGGCCATCCAGCCGTTGACGGTCAGGATCGCGCCATCATCGGCAAGCACGATGAACCTGCCGTCGAAGTCCCACCCGTGCTCGGCATCCCAGTCGCCGCCGATCACCAAGCCCTCGACTAAGCTCATGCCATCGTCGGCGCTGACGTAGGTGTCAGGTATCGGGCCGACGCGGTCGGTGTAGCGAGACCAAAGGCGCTGGGCCTTGGCGCTGCCCTGGAAGACGGCGGCGGCGGCGGCGAGCGTGTGAAGGCGCCCGACCTGGTCCGTGATGTCTTGGCTATCCATGGTCGGCACTCAGCTGGAGGTAGAAGCGGGAGCAGCGAGGACTGCGTTCCAGTCCTTGGCGCCGTTCGGGGGAAGCACGCGGCCACTCCACAGGCAGGCGGTATCGGCCATGTCGCGCAGGCTCACTGCGTAGCGGTCGCCCTGGGTGTCGGCGTCGGTGGCGATCACCATGCGGGCACGCGGCACGGAGACGAGCTCGGCCATCAGCACCTGCAGCGCATCCAGGGTGGACGGGCCCATGCCGCCGGCGGTGGCCACGTAGACCGTGCCGGCCGGTTCGCTATCGAGTGCCGCGAAGCTGAGCGCGTCGATCGGCGCCTCGCACACCACCAGCCGATGCACTGGCCCCTCTCCGGCAGCCCTGAAGCGGAACAGCGTCTTGTCGCCGCCCGACGAGAAGCCACGGTAATCCGGACCACGCATCTCGATGCCGGTCAGCACCCGGTCATGTTTGCGGTGGGCGAACCAGGCCGTGCCACGAATGCCCTCGCGCAGAACGTCCTGGGCAACGGCGGCGGCGACCACGGTGGCAGGCAGACCCCTGGTCTCGGTCAGGTAGCTCCACACGGCGGAACGAGCCTGGACGGCGGGACGCTGCGACCAGAGCTCGGCAGCGGGCCGCTGCGGCGCCTTGGTCTTCTGCCGCTGCATCGGCAGCTGCGTCGGCGCCATCCCCATCATCGGCCGAAGCATCCGGCGGACATGGCCGAGGCTCATGCCGCTGTGCAGGTGCTGCACCAACTTGAAGACGTCGCCCTTGGCAACGGAGTCATGCGGATCCCACCAGCCCCGCCCGTCGTGATTGACGATGACGACCCGGCCATCTTCGCGACGGTATTTCTGGCAGCGCGTGGTGCTCTCCGTCTTGTCGAGGAGAAAGCCATCCCGCTCGAGCACGGTCGCGCAATCGATCCCCGCGCGTAGGGCATCGAGTTCTCTCTGATCTTCGGCGAAGTCTCGAACAAAACCCATGACACCAACCCATGAATAGGGAAATGGAACAGGTCATTACTGACTCTGCATACTAGTCTTCCGCAGCCCACCAAGCAAGAATAACCGACCGAGGAACGTCGATTATACTTGCCGGATACTACGGAATTAGTGTTGATGCGAACGAGGAGAAACAACAGTTTTTCGGGTTCGTCCTGCCGGGGTTTGGGGGCAGCGCAGCCCCCGACAGCGCCGACGAAAGCTCTGGTGTCGCGACGTTTTTCTCGTCCCGTCCTGCCATTCGCTGGACAGTCGCGGACGGCTGGGGTCACGTCCGGAAGCCTGCGCGCCGGACCGGCCGGGTTGCGACCAAGCGGGCTGAAGGCCTGCGCGGGGCGCGATCTTGCCGGTTCCAGGCAAGCGGGCTGGAGCCACGCTCGCGTGGAGCCCGAAGGGCTGACGTGACGCCAGCCGTCCGCGACTGTCATGCTGCTCGCCACGACGGCGAGGTTGCGACACCAGAGCGTGCCATCCCCCGCCAGGGGGATGGTTGAGGAGGCGCTCACCGGCCGTGCAGCGGAAACGAGATCACCCTGGGCTGGGAGAACTCGACCTGCTCTGCGATGGTCCGACCGTTTCCAGCGCCGGGCTTGGTGCAGAACTCTGCGCGGGCGCCGGTGCTGGAGCCTGTGCCGTCTCGGCATCCCGCCAGGACTGCAGGCGAGCCGCCAGGGGTGTGGCCGGCCGCTCCTCGGTCGCGCCCATCGAGGCCGACGACTTCAAGGCATCGACCACGCGCTGGATCGACGTTGCCATGTTGTCGTTCTGCACCTGCGGCAGCGACGTCTGCTGGGCGGTGGCAACCTGGTCTTGACCTTGGTGCGCAGTGGCCTCGGCTGCCATGCCTTTCTGGCGCATGGAGGTGTAGACAGCCTCGGCATTGTAGGATGGGAGCTGGCCGGTATCGCGAAGCGCCGTCACCACGTCGGCAGATCGCACCGCCTCCCGATAGGCCGTCAGGAAATCACCGGCCGCTCGGCCGGTCGCCAGATCGGAGAGGCGATCGATTGTCTGGCGTGTATCGTCGTTCATCGCTGTTCCTTCCACGGATGGACAGGCGACGTTCCGGCGCAACCGCGCGAGTGGGATGCAGAAAGATGTTGTTTGGGTCAGCAATCGACGCGAATGAGCGCGATCTATTCTGACTGCTCGATAGTAGATCCCGTTCGCGCCGACCGTCGCCGCTTGCGGCAGATGTGAGCCGCTAGAAGCCCGGCTCGTTCGATGAGCGGCTGCGGGCGCCCGGCGCCGCAGCCGGCTTCTCCGGCTCAGGCTTTGAAGCCGATGCGGCTTTCTCGGCCGCTTCGGCATCGCGTAATGCCTGCAGGCGTGCAGCCATCGGCGACATCGGCGCCGCGCTGGCAGCCGGCGCCGACGCGAACTGCGTCGCGCGAATGTCCACGGCCGAGCCACTTGCCTGCCCAGGCTTCAGGTCGGCCGCATCACCGATCAGGATGCGACTGTCGCGACCGGTATCGACCCGCATCATGAAGTCGGATCCGGCCTGCTGGACCAGGACACCCTTGTAGTCCTGTCCGGCCCGGGTGGTGGCGATGTAGATGTCGTTCCAGGGAACCGAGGTCGTCTTCAGGAAGGTGGTTGCCTTCCGCATCGCGTCGAGCTGGCGAGGGTCGAGCATCTCCTCGAACATGCGCGTGACCCCCGATGGATCGCCCTTGTGCGCCTGCACACTGACCGCGACCATCCGCTCGTGGGTGACGATGTTGAAGTCGAGCGTATGCCCCGCATTGCGCGCGATCGCGCTCATCAGGAGACGGTTCGTCCGGCCGTTGCCCTCCCTGGCGAAGTGGATGGCGTTCAGCTCGGTGAACAGCTCAGCGGCACCGGCAGCGAACGCGCCCGGATCCAGGCCGGTGAGGTTGCTTCGCCCGGACAGACGGGCAAATGCCTGCTCGGCGCGGATCTGGATGGTCTCGGGCGGAGTGAAGGCCTGGATCGGGCTGCGTGGATCGTCGAACTCTCGCTTGGCCAGGGACGTCAGCCGCGGCTGCCCGGCCCAATCGTAGACGTCCTGGAACAGCGTGCGATGGACGTCGCGGAGCGTCTCGAACGAAAAGGGCGGACGGGGAAGAGCGAGTTCGATGTCGCGTGCCCGGACTGCGGACAGGTTGCCTTCGACCAACGCGAGCTGCGCCGGATCCGTAATTCCCAGCTTGTTGCGCAGGGTCCCGTTGGCAAGGAGATAGGGATCGTCAGAGGGTGGCATGGTACGCATGGACGAGAGCGACTGCCTCCTCCGTACCGATCTCACCCCGGTTCTGCCGCTCCATGATCTCGAGCACAGCCGGGCTGACGGTCAGGCCTTCGATCCGGGCAGATGCCACGGCCGCCTCGGTAGCGTTCACGCGCCTGGCATACTCGGCTTGCGTGAGAGGAACGAGATCATGGTCAGCCATCGATCTTCTCCTGCTTTCTGTGGCCTTGATCCAGCCCGGCCAGACGACGGATCACAGCGCCATGTTCCTCGCCGGTCAGCTCGCCGCTGATGTAGCGACTATTCACCGCTTCGGCTTCCGCCCCAAGCACGAACCCTTCCAGACGGACGCTGGCGCGCGCATAGCGCACCGCTTCTTGTCGTCGCGCCTGCTCCTCGATGGAAACGTTCGGTGATGGTTCGGCTGCTTGGCTCATGGCTCCCCCGATCGCATTCATAACACAACCGGCGACCTGCCAGGTGCCGGTTGACGGCGGAAGGCGGGCATCCAGCCGTCCAGACTGAATAAATCCACGCGCATCAGTTCAGCGAGCGGCTCAATTCCGCACGAGTGATCTCGCGCAAGACGGCTCCAGACGCGTCGAGCAAAGCGAATGAGACCTGCGCCTGGACCACGACGTCGGGATTATAGTCCTCCTGCGTGCCATCCGGCAGGGTCATGACGATGCCGCCGGTTGCCTGCGTCTTGTGGTAGGCGACCGACAGGATGGCCGCCGCCGCTTCGGCGGTATCGGCCTGGATCATGTAATCGGCCGTGCCGATCTGGGTCGTCGTCTCAGTGATCTTGATCCGATAAGCAGACATAGGCGGTTCCTTTCAAATTCCACTTCGATCTCAAAGGCTACATGGGCCTCATGGGGACGTTTACTGCTGAGGCCTTGACTTTGTTTTAAGCCATACTCGGTAGAGGTACAAGCATTTTCTAGGATTTGCTTGTTATTATTCTAATTACTTGCGATCTATACTTACTGCGATACTTGCCCTGGCGCGAATGAGCGCTATTCATAGGACGGCCCCGGTCACGGACGCTCGACGCCGCCCAACCACCAGGCAGCCTGACGAACGGCAGCCTCGGCTTGCCGGCGAAGCGTGGCGCTCTGCTTCTCCGTCAGGTAGCTCGCCTCGGCGAGCTCTCGCAGGCACTGCGCTTCGCTCTGCCACCGGCGGGCGCTGGCGAGAGAGCTTTCGTCGGGTAGACGAGAGGGTGCGACATGCATGTCACGCCCGTCCTCTGGCCGACAAGCGAAACGGGGCACGCGAACGGCACGATGCCGCCAGCGCGCCCGTGCGGAAGCACGTGCGCGTCATGGTCGATCTCCATGTGGTGACGAGGATCGCGCAGCAGCGCGGGCCGGCGGCCTATCGGCCGCCGGCTGGCTCATGCGCTCGGGTGGGACTCAGATTATCGGCGTGAGAGGCCGGGCAGCGTTAGCTGGTGAGGTGGTGGATCAACGCGGACGTCAGCTCGTAGAGCCGGCCCGGCGGTACGACCTGCGTCAGCACGATCATCGAGCCGCCGACGAACAGGACGATCCGCTGCATCAAGCGACCCTCGAGGAGCTTAAGCTGCCCCTCGAACGAATTGCGGAGTTCGTCCTTCGCAAGCCGCACGTCCTCCTTCGTCGCCAGCTCCTTGACCTGATCGGTTGTGACGAAGCCGCCGGCGGCGTCCATCGCCTCGTCGGGCGACACGCCAAGCCCGACAAGCGTTCTGAACAGCGGCCGGTTGATCACGTCGGCGGTCATCCCACTCTCCCTACACAGCAAAATCGGTCCATGGCGGCTGAGTTGCAAGCAGAACCGGCGTCGAGGCGCCGGGCCTTGCCTCAGAACGGGATTTCGTCGTCGAGATCGGAGTTGGACGGCTCCCAGCCACCAGAGCCAGTGCCTCCGGCTGCAGGACGGGTACGCCCACCGCTCCGGGTGTCGCCACTGGCACGGTCGCTCTCGCCTGACGTGTCCTCGCTGCGGTTGCCGTCGATCAAGGTGATCTCGCCGCGGAACCGATCGAGGACGATCTCGGTGGTGAACTTCTCCTGGCCGGACTGGTCGGTCCACTTCCGGGTCTGGAGCGCACCTTCGAGATAGACTTTCTTGCCCTTCTTCAGGTAGCGCTCTGCCACGTCGCCCAGGCGCTCGTTGAAGATGACGATCCGGTGCCACTCGGTCTTCTCGCGCCGCTCGCCCGACCCCTTGTCATTCCAGCTCTCGCTGGTCGCCAGGGTGAAGGTCACGATCTTGCTGCCGTTCTGCGCGTTGCGCACCTCCGGATCCTTGCCGAGGTTACCGACGAGAATGACCTTGTTGATCGAACCAGCCATGATCTTCATCCATTCATTTCATTCGCAAGAGAGGCTTCGGCCGTTGCCGTCGCGTCGCTCGGTGTGGTCGACCGGAACCGGTCATGGAGAGAACGGAAACATCTGAAGACGGCAGTGGTGCGGAAGCCGCGCGCGGCTTCACGGTGACGTCTGAACCGAAGGCGCATTGCCCTGGCAATGCGGGTGTTGCAGTGAACGGTGACTGGTTCAGACCACACAACCGAGCAGCGCGACGGCAACGGCCAATGCCAAATCCCTTCGGCCATTCCATTTCCGATTCACAACCTGTCCAATCTCATCCATTCTCGTCTTCCGCCTCTTGTACGGAATGGCGCAGCGGTACTAGGGTCTGCCTCGCAGGAGGAAGCAACGTGATTGTAGTCAAGGCGAACGGAGACAGGCTCGAACTTGTAGCCCCGTTCCACCCCGATCTGTCCGCGCAGGCGAAGCGGCTCGATGGACGCTGGCGCGGCCAGGAAGTCGGCTGGGTTTTTCCCCTTGATCGAGAGCCCGACCTTCAGGCGCTCTGCATCCGTATGTGGGGCGTCGATGGTACTCCCGATGCGGTTGCCGATGTCGTCCAGCTTCAGATCGAAGTGGAATGCACCGACATCCGGTCGAATGTATGGGTCTCCCACGACGCGCCAGTATACCTCGTCGGCCGCGAGATCGCAGCCAGTCTGAAAAACGGCCGCGCGGCGCGACCCGGTCGCGGCGTCAGATTTCTGCGTGGCAGACCAGGCTGCAAGGTCGAGATGAACCACACCATAACCTCGATCCCGCACGGGGCGGTCTTCGTTCTGGACTCGACGCCACGCATGGCGGTCGAGCATATTGAGCGGGTGCTGAGTGGCCACGGTCGGTTCGAGGTGCTGACAGCCGCATGAATGCAGCGCGGGCTTCCGGTCAGAAAAGCGGAGCCGGCCGGCCCGAACAAGCAACCAATTTACCAACACCTTGAAAACCCCAAACCCGGCGAGCATGAACAGGCCGATTAACAGCATCGGCGCCGCTCCCACAAAAATCATGACACCTAAGATCTTTATCCGGGGGGTAAACAGATCGGGTGGAATTCCATCGAAAGATGCGATGTCAGAAGCATATCTCGGCCAGACCGTAGATCATGGCCATAGTCAGGGCATACGCCAGAAGCGTGCAGCGTAGCTCTTCCGGCGTTTTCAGGAAGATCATGAGGTGAGCTTTCATCAGGAGGTTGCTCAAAACAAGCCAAGCTGCTCGCTTGGCCCTCGACGGGCCGGCATCGCCCGAGATGCTGTTGCCGAGTTAGAATGGAGTGGGCGAGTAGCCGGCTCCGGCTGTAGCTCCGAAGCCGAAGGCGACGTACTTCCTTCATGCTTTGCTTTGAGACGGCGCAGTAGCTCGCGCTCAGCTCCAGTAATTTCGGCTGCACGCGCCTGCCGATAGGCCTCCATCACGCCAGCGTCCTCGACCCGCTTGCGGACGGCCAGTTCCACGTCGCAATGGGTCCAGGCGGGATCGCCATAGGCACCGCCGTGCAGCGTGTGGTCGATGAAGTCGATCCGGCCTTCGGTGCTGATGAAAAAATGGTTCCAGAAGCCGTGTCGGTCGTAATGCGCTATATGCGAGAAGCATATCGACAGCCGGTTGTAGAAGGCCTTGTTGAACGAGGCCTCCGGAAAGCCTGCGCCGATGAACCGCAGCATCTGGTTCCCGAACTTGGCCTTGTCGACACTGCTGCTGAACTTCGTGGCGACGAACTGGCCATCCTCAAACGGCGGCAGGCGCAGCTTCGGGAACGCGATACTGGCAAAGGGAATGGTCATGCCCATGGTGGCCGGCCTTTCATGCAGGAGTGGACCTGCGTCAAGATGGCGGCGAGCGCGCTTACTCGTAGCGTGGTCCCGTGTCCGGAAAAGCGAGTGGCAGCGACAGCGCATGCATGACATGCAGCTCGTAGGATCCCTTGCTGTTTGAAGCCTGCGGATGCGGCCGGTCAGCATTGAGCAGCGCCAGGTTGACCTCGAGCTCGCCCATGAACAGGTGTGCATCGTCGCGGTCGAAGAACGCGCGCGGTGGATGGCCAAGGATCCGATAGAGCGCCGGATCAGTCTCCAGCTCGCCCGTGGGGTACCAGTGGCCGCCCTCCTCGGGACCGCCATAATCCAGTGTCACCAGATAGAGGCCGACCCAATACAGCACCTGGTCGGGTATCTGCTCGTGCGAGGCTCGCACCTCCAGCGATCCGGTATCGGATGCGGTCATGGTGTTCTCTCTCAGGCTCAGGCTCCTGTGCCTCATCCGCCGCGGCGCCGTAGTCTAGGTGGAAGCCGAGGCAGTAGTCGGCGATGCGCTGTGCGGCTGCAGCAGCGCGGAAGATCTCGCGCTTGTCGTCACGCAGCTTGCCGAGCCAGTCCGCGATGTAGTTGGCATGGTTTGGAATGTCGCTTGGCAAGCCCAGCGTGCTACCCAAAAAGCAGCTCGCCAATTCAGCCCGAAGTTCTTCCTCCGCATAACGCGGAGTCCCAAACTTGGCAGTCATGTCGCGGTCAAGGCGCGACCCATGTCCAGTCCAGTGAGCCAGTTCGTGCAAAGCGGTCGCACCCCACGCGTCCGGCGACTGGAACAC
>CAXTZG010000028.1:29600-31125 GCA_964248625.1 uncultured Acetobacteraceae bacterium
AGGACGATATAGTCACCCGACGGACTGTATCCCGCTCGCGCGCCGCCGGTATGGATCACCGCTCCGCTGTTGCGCAGGATAGTCTCAACCGCCTCCGGTCGATGCCAGTCGACTGCCTGGACGCCAGACGTCGCAACCTCGGAAATGCCATCCATCTGACTGGCGTGGAACACGGTGGACGCGCGCAGCATCGGGATGAAGCGCTGCGACCCATCGGCCGCCAGCTCAGGCGTGCCCTCGCCGTCCTCGCGCTCCAGCTTCTTGAAGAAGAACACCGTGGTGCCGCGCTCGCCCTTGCGCACCTGCCAGCCGCGTTCGGTCGCCTGCTTGTACGAGCACCACCTGTTGTCGCCGGTCGACCACGCGAAGGGCGATAGCGCCAGCATCAGCACGTTGATGCCGCGGTAGAAGTGCCCGGTCGTGGCGTTGGAAGGCATCGCGTTCTGGCCGGCGAGCGCCGGATTCCAGGGGCGCCGCCACGGCACCACGCCTTCCTCGAGCGCTGCGATAATGCCGTCGGTGACCTCCTGGTAGTTGTCGCGGGGCGTGATCTGCGCGCTGTGCTGCCGGCGGGTGAAGGCCATGGTGCTCGTCCTTTTCCGATCCTCGAACACCTCCTCACGGGTCGTAGCCGGCTGGGCGGGGCAAGGGCGCGGGGCACCCGCGGGCCGTCAGGCCTTCACCCTTGCGGCGCACGGACGGCTGCGACACAGCCATCCCTCCCTCGTCTCTCGCCCACGTCTTGTCCCCGTTTCCTCACCTCTCTACTCAAGGTGCTGGTGCTGAGGGCCTCACATCGGAATAAGGCGGGACGTCCGCGTCATGTCCGTGCAGTGAACGGATTGCAGATGGTTGAACTTCATGCCTGAACGACGGCAGCATCCTGGTATAGGCGCTCTCGATCTCAGGTTCGAGAGACGGGTAGCTCGATAGTAATTCTGCCAGAGGGAAGCGGCTCATCGACTGATAGCCGCCGCAACTGTCGATGTTATTCAGCACCACTGCCAAGTGAGCTTTGAGGTAGACCGATACAGCAACGTGCCCGTTTGCATCACCATTTGGCAGGAAATAAAAAATGGAGTCGTCATCCCCTTTACTCCGCCGCCATTCTGTAAGGCCGGTGGGCTGGTCGAGGAACAGCTGCATGCGATCCTCAAGAAAGTCTGCTGCGGCCAGATTCCGTTGTGGTGTCCGCCTGTAGAAGAGGACCGTTGCGTCGCTCTCAGAACTTGACACCTCAGAGGAAAAGACTGCCGTGAACCGGTGTGGAAAGTAAGCAAGGTATCGTTGCTGACTGCTCTCATATGCGGCAGCTCCGGATTCAGCGAAAGTTCCCTCAGAAACGAAGCAAGCCTTCAACCGAAGCCTCGGGTAACGTCTGGCCAGAACGGCAGCTAACTCGAGACATTCCATCCGGTGGATCATGCACAGACGGAGGTGCAGGCTGTCGTCGCTCGTCTTGATCCCACTCTCGATCAGGAAATCATCGCCAATCCATATCTCTGGCGCGATCACCCTCAGGCTG
>CAXTZG010000028.1:31179-38014 GCA_964248625.1 uncultured Acetobacteraceae bacterium
CAATTTACCGCAGGCGCTTTCCTCAAGCGCGGCACGATCCGACCCGGGACCATCAATGATGATGGTGGTTGTGCAGTATTCTGCCATTTCGATTGTCCTTGCATTTCAGTCTCCTCACCTTCGTGAGTGACTTCCTTCACCAGCGGACCGGTGCAGGCGGTCGCGGCGCAAGGGCGTCCGAAAGGACGGGAGCAAGGCGACGAACCCTTGCGCCGCGTCCGACAGCAACGGTAGCGGTCCAATTCCTGTTGGATAGATTATCCGCTTCGTTGCTATAACTTTGCATTCATCAACCTGGCTGCTGCACGCTGAGCGCCACGGCGATCGGCTGCACCCAGATCGGCTCGGCAGACAGCAGGAAGCTCTCGCCGCTCCAGGCCATCAGCAGCGTACGGCCCATGGTCTCGGCGATCGCCTGTGCAGCATCGGGAGGAACGGCATTGCCGATGCGCTCACGCCACGCTGAGTCGGACAGCCCGTCGAGTTCCATCTGCTCCTCCGGATCGTAGAGCGACTGCAGTGCTGCGAGCTCGGCCGTGGTGAACGGACGGTGCCAGCACTCGTCGACCGAGCGGATAACCGCGACCAGCCGATCCGACGCTTCCGGCAGCACGGGCCTCGGATCGGCGACACTCCATCGGCCGTTGTCGTAGCCGGCCGCGCTGCTGACCGCGCCCGTCCCAGGGCATGACGCCGTAGTGGCCGGCTCCATAGAAGTCGTCACCCTTGCGGCGATCGAGGTTGGATCGTGGGTCGGCGACGCACATCGTCCCATTGCTGGGAGCGTGCTGGCAAGTGATCGCCTGGGACGCGTTCGGCCAGGATACGACCCTGAAGGCATTGTGGAACATGGACTCGCGTGCGCGCGGGTCGGCCACACACTGGCCGCTGCCGTGCGCTCCGGTTACCGAGCGGCCGGCACCGGCCCAGGGGACGATGCGGAACTCGTTGGAGTGCTTGGCCGGTCCGCCATGGCGCGGATCGGCCACAGCGTGCGGCCCGCCGCCAACGAACATCTTACCGGTGATGCAAGGCGCCGGATCCGCCCATTCCCGCACTCCGAGCTGCACAGACCGCTCGTGGCCGTCGATGCGTGGATCCGCGACGCTGTAGGCACCGTTGCCCGGGCTGGAACGGCCCGCCACGGTGCCGGTCGGTTTATCCCACGGCCGGACGCCGAGCACGCCAGCCTGCCAGTCGCTCCCCGGCATCAGCGCGAAGTCGCGCAGCATGCCGTCTTCGACGGTCAGCTTGTTCAGCGACCGCCAGTCGCTGCCCGCCTCGACAAAGGCGAGGCGCACCCACGTCTGCCATTGGAGCATGGGCACCCGGTGCATCGGGCCCGCCGCCGGATCGCCTGGCAGCGGCATGCGCCCGAGCACCTCGCCGACACCGCGCAGCGGCCGGGTGCGCGGCTCCCACAGGAACGGTCGGACCTTGGCGGTATGACGCGCCACGAGTAGGAAACGCCTCCTCGACTGGGCTAAACCTCCCAACCGGCCGCAATCATGCGTGGTCTCAGCAACCGCATAGCCATACGCCTGCAGCAGTCCGACGATCTGGTCCAGCAGGTGCCGGCCGCGCGTCGCGATCCGTGGCACGTTCTCGAAGACGATCAGCTCAACCGGATCGTCGGCATTGGCCTCAAGGGCGAGCCAGATCCCGCGCAGGGTCAGCCGGTTCAGGGCCTCATACCTTGCGGTCCTGCTCTTGGTCTCCGACAACAGGCCCGAGAAGCCCTTGCACGGAGCGGAAAGGAACAGGATGTGCGGGTGCTGGTGGCCGAACGCGCGGTGAATGTCGGCGGTGTCCGCCTCTCGCCAGCCCGCCGGCGGCTCGCTGCCGTGGAAGGCGCGATATTGGTCGCGATCGAACAGGTCCAGCACCGTGCCCGGCACCCCGGTAAGGCGGTCGAAGTCACGGATTGCAGCAGCGTCGACATCGATGCCGCCGAGGCAACGGAACTCGCCTGTCAGATTCTTGACGCGAGGCGTTGCACGGTTGAAGCCGCGAGCGCCGCCGCCGAGGCCCGCGAACAGGTGCGCGTGGTTAATGATGTGGTGGGTGCCGGTCGCCTGCAGCATTTCGGAGATCTCCTTGATCCCCTCTCCCGACTCACACGGTAACTGTCGGTGCAGACGGCGGCGCTTGCGCCGGGACCAGAGCCACGCGCAGGCCGGCTTGCCGGGCGAGCATGGCGAGGACCCGCCCGTTGCATCGACAGTTACCGTGTGGGATGGCCTTGAGCTTCTCCTAGCTCTCGGTCTTCGCCTTTATCTGCTTTCGGAACATCTCCAGTATTCGTAGCGCGACGCAGATCACTTAGCTCCGTTGATGTCATCGCTATAGTGCCGCCCGCACCTCAATAGAGCTGGTTGTAGACGGCGAGACAGCCTTGCCGAGTGTCGCGCAACTGGCACTGTGCCATGAAGGCAGGCTGTGGATTCATAACTCGGAAGTAGTAGCTCGTGCCGATAAAACCGGCTGTTCCCACTACAGCAATCCCGAATGAGGCCAATGTAGTGTATGTGAGCCAGCGACGATGGGCCATCGTCGAGTAGGCAGCTATACAAACGAAAAACAAAGTGCAGCGGCGCCGGTGATATTGAACATCAGCCGAAATTCTGGAACTGCCCAAAGGCCCATATCAATCTCCCACTACTCCTCGGTCTTCCACACCACGGGAAGAGATCGTAGTGCCATTTCTCTATTATGCTATTAGGGCGGTAGGTGCCAATCCGTAGCCAAATTGATGGAGCTGTCGCGCCGGCTCACCTCCTGCTCAAGCTGGTGGATGCGGTCGGCGAGGTCCGGCCGGCGTTCAATCAGCCACGCCACGAAGCCCGGCAGGTTGAGCTCGGGCAGCGGCTCCAGCACCCGATCCAGGTCGATGGCGCGTAGCCGCTCGACACTGTCGGCGGCCGGCAGGATGGCCCAGCGATAACGGGCCTCCAGGTCTCGCGCCTGCACCGCCTCGTGCAGTGCCGCCTGCAAGCGGTGATGGACATCCGTGGTGGCGATCCAGTCGCGCCGCCCGCCGTCCTGTTCCAGGCCGACGAACTTCGGGCTGACGATGTGCGCCAGTATCTCGCGGACCCCGGCCTCCAGCGCCGCCGCATAGGCCTGTTCCTCATGCAGCGCGCGCCGCAGGCGCTGTGTCGGGGTCACGCCGGCACCCGCTCGGCGGCTGGCTGAGCCGCGGCCTGACAGTGCGGGCAGCCGGCGACGCGCGCATCCGGGACGCAGCGCAGCAGGTCATCCTCGTGGTGCTCGCCACCCTGGAAGTCGACGAAGACAAAGCCGCGACGCCCGGTGGCCGGGTGCGGCTGCTCGACCGGCCTGGCATCCTCGAACCACTGCTCCGCCCAGCTGACGAAATCGAAGCCGATGCCGCCGTCGGCCTCGACGTGCAGGTTGCCGAGCCGGCCGCAGGCCGGGATGTTCTCCAGCGTGCCGCGGATCGCGGCCTTGTCCTGGGTCAGGATGTGCATGTCGGTGCCAGCCGGATCGCCCGGCATGGTGTTGCGGTCGCTCATGTACCAGCTCCTTCAGGGGAAGAGATCGGGTTGCACGACCGGCCGGCCGACCTTGAGGGCCGTGACCAGGCGCGCGTGTTCGGGGGTGGCTTCGGCCTGTCGCCTGCGACGCAGGCCGGCCTTGCTGTCGTTGCCGTCCCAGACCAGCCGCCAGCCGATCGCGCCGCTGCCGGTGTGCTCGGCGATCGCCACGAAGCGGCTGCGGCCCTTGATCGGCATGTCGATCTGGATGTGCCCGCGATCCTCGGGCGGATCGCCAAGGCGGGTCACCCGGACCTTGAGGCTCTGGCTGCGCAGCGCGCCCAGCATGTTGCGGATCGATCGGGGATCGACGCGCGCCTGCATGGAAGCGCCTTGCCGGCGGCGGCGCACGGCAGGGTCCGGATCGAAGTCCTGCGGCCGCGGCCGCGCGAAGCAGTCCGGTGACGCGACAGCATCGACCCACAGGTCCGACAGGGTGAGCGGTGCATTGGAGCGCAGGCTCCACTTTGCCTCGGCCAGCACCCAGGCACGCTTGCCCGCAGCCAGGCCGATCCGGGCGGCGACGATGTCGAACTGGCGACGGAGCTGCATCTCGCGCTGCCAGTCCGTCGCGGTCGCGACCGCTCGGGCGATCGTCTGCAGGCGGTGCTGGTAGTCCTCGCCCGTGACCGGCTCGCGCCCAGGCACCGGCTCGCCCAGCAGACGCAGACGGCCAGTTTCCAGCACCTCGGCCCGGGTCTGCTCGACCGTGACGGAGAGGACGGCCATCTCCTCGAGCGGACCTTCGGCGTAGCCATGCAACGGCATGTCCGGACCACGGCAGACGATGAAGTGCCCTCGGGCGACGCTCATGTAATGGCCAGTCAGCGTCCGCCCGCCGGCGAAGCAGACGCGCAGAAGCTCGCGCTCCTCCCGGCCATCCCAAAAGCCGGGGGTCATACCCGGTCGGTGGCGGCCATCCCCAGCAGGCCACGCACCTCCTGCCGCCATCCGGCGAAAAACTTCACCAGGTCACCGCCATTGACCGGCTTATCGGTTTCGAACGCTTCCTCCTCGTAGGCGATGGCCTGCAGCAGCAAGGTCGCCATCGCCTTGGATGCTGCGAACAGGCGGGCATCCATCTCCACGACCGGACGGTCGTCCGGCGAGCCGTCCTTGGGATGGGCGCGGCCGACGAATTGCTCGCAGGCCTCGGGACCTGTCGCGATGACGGCAAAGGTCGGCAGGCGGTCGCCGCCGAACATGGTCATGTGACCGGGTATGGCGATCCATTGGCCAGGAGTGGCGCGGGTCGGATCGAGCTTCTGGGCCATCGTGCATCTCCGGCCGCCCGGCACCGTGGCGTCACGGGCGGCAGCCAACAGGTCAGGGGATCTGGAAGGAGGCCGCCTCAGCGGCTGACGATCAGCGCCACCTTGGCCAGCTCGATCGTCGAGGACGCGCCGCTCAGAAAGCCGGGAGCTGCCAGCATGGCAAAGAGGAACGCCGCCACCGCGACGCCACCGAGGACGTGCATCGTGATCGTCAGAACCTGTCTCATCACGCATCTCCGTTCAGGATCATCTTCTTGATGACCCTTCCCGGCCGGGCGCGCTGAGCCGGGCGGGGCAAGGCCACGCGCACGCGCGTGAGGCGTCAGCCGGTGCCTTGCGGCGGCCTGCTCCGTGCGCCAGCCCTCCCGTTCTCCATGTCTGTCCTCATCCCGCTCTGGTTCATCCGTCAGCTTTGTGCTTCATCCCCCGCTCCTTTCAGGGCAGGCGGGACGGCATGAACAACAACGAGCTGATCGAGCACGTCTCGACCAAGACCGGCATGGACAAGACCGGCGTGAAGAAGGTGGTCGATGCGGCGATTGCCGAGATCGCCGATGCAGCAAAGCGCGGCGAGGATGTGGCGCTGTCCGGCTTTGGTCAGTTCAAGGTCAAGGACACGCCGGCTCGCCAAGGCCGTAATCCGGCCACGGGTGCGGCCATGGAGATCGCGGCGTCCCGCAAACTGAGCTTCGCGCCCGCGAAGGCGATCAAGGATGCGCTGAAGGCCTGACCGACTTACCGACGAGGTTGCGCGACCATCTCAGGCGCGGGCATGGCGGTGCGTGGTCGATCCTAGGTCGACCACGCCAGGTCCAGCTATGACCGCCAGCAGGGTCTTCACAGTCCCACCCATCGGCACGAAGACTTATATTAGGCACAAAGAACGGCGCTCAAGATCACTCTTGTAAGCCACATCTCTTCCGCTATGCGCTCCACAGCGGACGCTCGGAGGTTAACCCCCGATCTTTAGAAGCGGACATTGACATGACCGCGAAGCGATATCGCGCTGATCCTCCGGCTTTCTTCTCGTTGCTACCGCAGCGAATAGCGGATGCGGATTTCGATACCCCCATGACCGACAGGTGAGCGAAGCCTATGGTCGGTGCCGCTTGAAACACGAGAGGGCGCGCGATGAAGCGCCCCCTTGCCGCCAGATCGTCGGGACAGTCCAGATCGTATCAATCTGCCATTCCCAGTGGATTGGAGATTCGCATCAGCCAGTTGCCGCTCGCGTTCCGCATGGCGACCTGTGTCGCGGTGCCACACTGGACCATCGGGCTGCCGTCCGGGCCAGGCACGCTGACCTCCCAGTCCACCAGGAGCAAGGCGACGTCGTCGCTGGCAAGGACGCAGCGGACGGTATTCTGAAGCACGGGTTTTGAAGCGATCAGATCACCGATGGCGTCGCGCAGTGTGCCGTTTCCGGCGCTGGCAACGGTGCCGTCGACCATGCGCATCGTCGCCTGGGGGTGGAACACGGCCATCACCGCGTCGAGATCACCGCGGTTGAGCGCGAGGTCGAACGCGACCGGGATGTCCTCCGGGCGAGGGAACGCGCCGCGTGGCGTGGCGATCGCGCGGCTGGTGAAGTCCGCGATCCGGTCGGCCAGCGCGTCCGGGGCCTCGAGCGGCAGCAGGTGGCCGACGTCGGGGAGGACCGTCATTTCCGCACCGGGCAGCGCCGGCACGACGATGCTTCGCAGCATCTCCGCGCTATCGACCTTGTCGACCTCGCCGCCGATAACCAGCACCGGCACCTCGATCCGCGCGAGGTCGACAGCGACGTTCTCCGCGATTGTCGTCGTCGGCCATGCCGCTTTCGCCGCATCGGCACCGCCAAGGCTGTCGGCGATGACCTGCTCGCGCAGATGCGGTGGCAGCGGCCGCCCAGCTAGCACGTTGTCGATGGTCCAACCGATCGCCTCGGCGCTGGCATAAGCGCCTGCCATGGCGTCACGCTCCTGCGGCGCGAGGGCCTTGCCTGATGCCGGCGACGGCGCCACC
>CAXTZG010000029.1:0-37308 GCA_964248625.1 uncultured Acetobacteraceae bacterium
CGCGCCGGATCGCGCCAGCCGCCAGCGACCAGGCTCGCCAGGATCGCGGCGTAGCCTGCCGCCATCAGCCGCGCCGGACGCATGGCGCGCCGGTCGCAGCGACGCATCGCCGCACGGGCGGCATGGAAGTGCTGGCGCGCCTCTGCCGCCATCGCCCGGCAGGCGGCCGGCAGCGTCGGACACCCCAGGGCGGCGCCGGGATCGTGCGGCACGCCGGCCCGGTCCAGCACCTCGGCCGGCAGATACAGCCGGCCGCGTCCGGCATCCTCGCCCAGGTCGCGCAGGATGTTGGTGATCTGCAGCGCCCGGCCGAGATGATGGGCGACCGCGTCGGCGGGCGGCGAGGCGTCGCCGAAGGCCCGCACCGAGAGCCTGCCGACCGCCGAGGCGACGCGGTCGCAATACAGATCGAAGGTGGCGAGGTCGGGTGCGACGATGACGTCCTCGGCATCCATCTGCATGCCGTCGATCACGGCGGCGAAATCGGTCTCGCGCAGCGCGTAGCGCGTGATCGCTTCCAGCAGCACCCGGTCCAGCGCATCTTGGGCATAGCCCTCGTACAGCCCGGCGATGCGGGTGCGCCACGCCTGCAGCCGCGGCAGCTTGTCGGCGAACGGGCCGTCCTCGTCGGCCACGTCATCCACCAGCCGGCAGAAGGCGTAGATCGCGAACATCGCGTAGCGCCGGTCGGGCTCGAGCACGCTCATGCCGCGCGCGAACGAGGTGCCGGACCGGCGCACGATTGCTTCCACGACGTCGAGATCGTCCTGCGCGCAATCCAGCGGCAGCCGGCGCCGGGCGTCGCACGCAGGCGTCATGGCAGATGGCGCAGGGCGGAGAGCAGGCTGATCCCGACATCGCCGCGCGACAGCTTCACCCGTCCGGCGAGCGGGTCCCGGGCGCGCAGCCGCCTGGCCAGCCGATGCGATACCGCGACGATCACCGCCGCCTCCAGCCGCATGCGCCGGTCGGCGATCAGCCTGGGCAGCCGCGACGCCTCCGCGTTGAGCAGGTCGACCTCGTCCAGCGCCCGGTCCAGCACGCGGCGCAGGCCGGGACCGGCCCGCGCGCCGCGCACCGCCTCGGCGCTCTCGCCCTCGGCAGCAAGCCAGCCCGCCGGCAGGTAGCAGCGACCGAGTTCGAGAAGATCCGCCTTGCAGTCCTGCAGGTGGTTCAGCACCTGCAGCGCCGTGCACAGCGCGTCGGACGCAGCGTGGGTCGCCGCACTCTCGCCATGCAGGTCGAGCAGGTAGAGCCCGACCGGATTGGCGGAATAACGGCAATAGCCGGCAAGCTCGGCCCAGCTCGCATAGCGGTGCTTCACCGCATCCTGGCGGAAGGCGACGATCAGGTCGGTGGCGCGGGCAGGGGTGATGCCGGTCTCGGCCAGGCTCGCGCGCAGCCGCACGGCACAGGCGACGTCTGCACGAGCGGTGCCGTCGCGATCGCCGAGCAGCACCGCCTGCATCGCGTCCAGCCGGACGATCTTCTCGTCCGGCGACAGCAGCGCGTTGTCGGCGATGTCGTCGATCGTGCGGGCGAAGTCGTAGTAGGCATGCACGTGCGGACGCAGCCGCCTGGCGATCAGCACCGAGCCGACGGGGAAGTTCTCGTCCGCCTTGCCTTTGCCGGACGACACGTCGCTGCCCCACTCGGTCTGGAGCCTGTCGGGCATCGCGTTCATGCGGCGGTCGCGTCCTTCTCGCCGTCGCGCCCGTCGCGATAGGCGCGGCTTTTCCAGACCACGCCGCGACCCCGATGATGGTCGACCGCCGATCCGATGGTGGCCAGGGTGTAGAACAGGGCGATCCCGGGCAGCAACAGCGCCCAGGCGGGCGACAGCCGGAAACGGCGCAGCGTCGGCAGGAACGAGCCGGTCGAGAGCAGCCAGGCGATCCCGCCCACGAGGCGCGTCATGCCATGCCCGGCCAGCAGCGTGGCCAGCGGCGCCACCCAGACCAGCACCATGCCGAGCACGGTGCCGGCGAGCAGCAGCGGCGAGAAGCCGAGCTGCACGTAGGCGGTGCGGGCGACCATGCGCCAGACGTCGGCAGGCCCGGGATACGGGCGAATCGACTTCGCCAGCATCGAATGGCCGAGCCAGATCGCGCCGCCGCTGCGCTTGACCCGGGCCGCCAGCGTCACGTCGTCGATCAGCGCGCCCCGCAGGCTCTCGATGCCGCCGATCCGATCGAGCGCGCCGGCCCGGATCAGCACCGTGCCGCCGGCCGCCGCCGCGGTTCGCGCGCGCGGGTCGTTCACGCGGGCGAACGGGTAGAGCAGCTGGAAGAAGAACACGAAGGCCGGCACCAGCGCCCGCTCGGCCGGGCTTTCGCAGTTCAGCTCCACCATCTCCGAGACCTGGTCGAGCCCGCCCTGCAGCGCCTTGGCGACCAGCGTGGTGACATGCGCGGGCGCATGCGTGATGTCGGCGTCGCACAGCAGGAAGAAGCCGTCCCCGTCGAGGCCGAGCCGGCGCGCGGCAGCCACGCCCTGCGCCACCGCCCACAGCTTGCCGCTCCATCCCGCCGGACGCGGCGCGCCGTCGAGCACCACCAGCCGGTCGGGCGCGGCGGCAAGCCGGCGTGCCACGGCGCCGGTGCCGTCGCTGCTGCGGTCGTCGACCAGCACGATCCGCAACGGACCGGGATAGTCCTGCGCCAGCAGGGAGGCGAGGCAGGCGCCGATCGAGTCCGCCTCGTCGCGCGCCGGGATCACCACCGAGACCGGCGGCCAGGCGATGCCGGGCGGGGTCGCCGCCGGGGACAGGATGGGGCCCGCCTGCCAGAAGCGGCCATGCAGGGCGATCAGCCAGCTCCAGATCAGCAGCGTCGCGATGGCGAGGATGAGCATGCGTCAGGCCCTGTCCGGCACGACGGAAGGGTAAGGCCAGGGGCGCTGCCCCTGGACCCCGCCAAGGGCGGAGCCCTTGGGACCCAGGGATTTGGCAGAAGACTGCATGGGGGTCAGATCATGCCGTTGTCGCGGAACCAGGCGACGGCGTCGGCGACGGCGGCGCGGGCGGGACGGGGAGCGTAGCCGAGCTCGCGCCTGGCCTTGTCGGAAGAAAAGAACATCTTCTTTCGCGACATCGCCAGCATCTCGCGCGTCACCCTGGGCTCGATCCCGAAGCCGCGCGCCAAACCCTCCGACACCATCGCCACCGGCCACAGCACGCGCTGGCTCAGCTGGATGCGCGGCGCTCTCACCCCGGCCACGTCCGACACCAGGCCGAACACGGCCCGCAGCGACATATCCTCGCCGCCCAGGATGTAGCGCTCGCCCACCCGGCCCTTCTCGAAGGCCAGCAGATGGCCCTCGGCCACGTCGTCGACATGCACCAGGTTGAGCCCGGTCTCCACGAAGGCCGGCATCCTGCCGGCGGCGGCGTCGCGGATCATCGCTCCCGTCGGCGTCGGCTTGATGTCGCGCGGGCCCACCGGCGTGGAGGGATTGACGATCACGGCCGGCAGCGCCCGGTCGCGAACCAGCGCCAGCACGGCCTGCTCGGCACGATACTTGGAGCGCTTGTAGACGCCGACGATCGCCGCCTCGTGCACCGGCGTCTCCTCGTCGGCGACCGTGCCGTCGCCGACCAGCCCGAGGGCCGCGACCGAGGAGCAGTAGACGATCCGCTCCACCCCGGCCGCCTGTGCTGCCAGCATCAGCTGCCGCGTGCCCTCGACGTTGGCCTGCATCATCGCCGCCGGATCGGGCACCCACAGCCGGTAGTCGGCGGCGACATGGAACAGCGCATGGCATCCCGCCAGCGCCGGCGCGAACGTGTCCGGCCGGCTCAGGTCGCCCTCGACCAGCTCGGCCTCGAGCCCGTCGAGGTTGCGCCGGTCGCCCGCCGGCCGCACCAGCAGGCGCAGATGATGGCCGCGCGCAGCCAGGGCGCGCGCCACCGCGGAGCCGACGAAGCCGGTCGCACCAGTGACCAGAACAGGCGAGGACATGGCGGCAGGGCTCCGGAACGGCAGCGGCAGACTCGGGGCTTGCCCCGTCCTCATCGTCAAAGGCGCGCAGGCCCCGCATTGGCACGTCGCGATGTGGCTGCCAAGCAGGCGCTGGTGTAGGGAGCAGGCTGCGGAGCGGTCGCGCTCCCATGTCCTGGCACCAGAAAGGCCGCCCGCTTGAAGACGGTCTCGATCCTGCTCGCCGCGATCGGCCTGGTGCTGATGACCGGCTTTGTCGGCTGGCTCGGCGCCGGCGCGGTGCTGAAGGCGATGCTGTCGGTGGGGCTGGGCGGCTTCGCGGCCCTGGTTGCCGCACAGCTCGCGACCGACCTTCTGCTCGCCTGCGCCTGGACCGTCGCCTGTCCCGGCATCGGCCTCGCCCGGCTGTTCCGCGCCCGCCTGGTGCGGGAGGGGGCCACCACCTGCCTGCCCTTCTCCCAGCTCGGCGGCATCCTGATCGCCATGCGCGCCACCTGCTTTCCCGCCACCCGCCGACGGCAGGCGATCGCCTGGCCGGAAGCGTCCGCCGCCAACGTGATCGACGTCACCACCGAGGTCGTGGGCCAGATCCTGTTCGTGCTGCTCGGGCTGCTGTTCCTGCTGGATCACCATTCCGACAGCAGCATCGTCGGCCCGGTGGCCCTCGGCATGGCGCTGATGGCGGGGGCCATGGTCGCCTTCATCTGGGCGCAGCGCAGCGCGTCCGGCCTGGTCCGGCTCGGCGTCCGCGGGCTCGGCCGCCATGTCGCCGGCCAGTGGCAGGCGGCGCTGCAGGACGGGATCGACAGCCTGCAGGAGCGCCTGAACCGGTTCTACGAGCGGCCGGTTCGGCTTGCCGTCGCCTGCCTGATCCATCTGCTGGCCTGGATCGCCGGCGCCGGCTGGGTCTGGCTCGCCTACCGGCTGCTCGGAGCCCCGATCGGGTTCGGCGAGGCGATCGCCATCGAGGGCGTGGCCAGCGGCGTGCTGTCGGTGTCGTTCCTGGTGCCGGCCGCACTCGGCGTGCAGGAAGCCGCCTATGTGACGCTCGGCAGCCTGTTCGGGCTCGACCCGCATCTGTCCTTCGGCCTGTCGCTGCTGCGGCGCGGCCGCGACCTCACGATCGGCGTGCCGGCTCTGCTGCTCTGGCAGGCCGCCGAGATCCGGCGCCTGCGCAAGCCCGCGCCAGTGCCTGCCTAAACAATCCCTGGTCCGGGGCCGGCGGCCCCGGCGGGTCCAGGGCAGCGCCCTGGCCTTACCGAATCAACGCCCGCACATGCGCCGCCACCGACACGGCGAGCGCATCCAGATCATACCCCCCCTCCAGCAGCGACACGAGCCGCCCGCCGCAGCGCCGGTCGGCCACCCGCAGCAGCGCCTCGGTGATCCAGCCGAAATCCTCCGCCTCAAGCTCGAGCTGCGCCAGCGGATCGGCGCGGTGCGCGTCGAAGCCCGCCGACACGATCAGCAGCTCGGGCGCGAACCGGTCAAGCGCCGGCAGGATCGTCTCGCGCCAGCCGTGCCGGAACGCCGCCGAGCCGCTGCCGGGCGGCAGCGGCAGGTTGACGACGTTGCCGGCGACCCCGGTTTCCCCTGCCGCCCCGGTGCCGGGATAGCAGGGCCACTGGTGACTGCTGGCGAAGAACATGTCCGGATCGTGCTGCAGGATCGCCTGCGTGCCGTTGCCGTGATGCACGTCGAAATCCACCACCGCGATCCGCCGCAGGCCCCAGCGGGCGCGCGCATGCAGGGCCGCGATCGCCGCGGTCGAGAACAGGCAGAACCCCATCGCCTGCGCCGCCTCCGCGTGATGCCCCGGCGGCCGCACCGCCGCGAAGGCCGCGCGTGCCCGGCCTTCCATCACCGCATCCACCGCCGCACAGGCGCCGCCCGCGGCCCGCATCGCCGCCTCGGCGCTGCCGGCACTCATCACCGTGTCGGCATCGAGACGCTCATGCGCCCCCTCGGCGGGCCGGATCGCCAGGATGCCGTCAACATAGCCCGCAGCATGCGCCAGCCGCAGCTGCGCCTCGCTGGCGGGGGGCGCCTCCAGGCGATCGAGACCGGCGAAGTCGGGCGCGTCGAGGGCTGCCAGCACCCTGCGCAGCCGATCCGGGCATTCCGGGTGGCCGGCTCCGGGATCGTGCCGGATGCAGGCGGGATGCGTGAACAGGGCGACGCTCATCGCCACAGGATGATGGTCCGCCCGGCTGGCTGGCAAGGTGCTGCTGGCAGCGGCCGGGCGTTTCCGCTATGGCGCCCGCTCACTGCGGACCATGCGCCATGACCGAACCGCTGTTCGAGCAGCTGACCGTGATCGGACTGGGGCTGATCGGCAGCTCGCTCGCCCGTCGCGCCCGGCAGCAGGCGGGGATCGCTCGCGAGGTCGTGGCCTACGACGCCAATGCGGCGGTGCGGGCGCGGGTGGCAGAGCTCGGCATCGCGCACCGCGTGGCGGAGACCGAGGCCGAGGCCGTGCGGGATGCCGACTGCGTCGTGCTGTGCGTGCCGGTGGGCGCCATGGGAGCGGCGGCGTCCGGCCTGCTGCCGCACATGAAGGCCGGCGCGATCCTGAGCGACGTCGGCTCGACCAAGCAGTCGGTGATCCGCGAGATCCAGCCGCTGCTGCCGCCGGGGGTGGCGTTCGTGCCGGCGCACCCGGTTGCCGGCACCGAGTATTCCGGACCGGATTCCGGCTTCCCGACCCTGTTCGAGGGACGCTGGGCCCTGCTCACGCCGGTCGAGGGCGGCGATCCCGAGGCCACCGCGCGGGTGGCGCGGCTGTGGCAGCTCTGCGGCGCGATGACGCGCGAGATGGATGCGGCCCACCACGACCGGGTGCTGGCGATCGTCAGCCATCTGCCGCATCTGCTCGCCTTCACCATCTGCGGCACCGCCGACGATCTGGAAGGCGAGAGCCGCAGCGAGGTGCTGCAGTTCGCGGCCTCGGGCTTCCGCGACTTCACCCGCATCGCGGCATCCGATCCGACCATGTGGCGCGACGTGTTCCTGAACAACCGCGACGCGCTGCTGGAGATGCTGGCCCGCTTCACCGAGGATGCGCAGGCGATGGCGCGCGCGATCCGCTGGGGCGACGAGGACTTCATCGTCGACCGCATCGAGCGCGGCCGGCGCATTCGCCGCAGCCTGATCGAGATCAGGCAGGCCTGAGCCGGCGCCCGCAGCCATCCTCTCAGTGGGCGACGAACATCCAGACCAGCGTCGAGAACGGCATCAAGGCGAGGGTGAACCGCATCGTCACGTCCGCCGCCTGCATCAGGTGCCGGCTCGGGACCTGCGTGCCGGCGCCGGGCTGCGGCGTCGGCCGACGCGCCGACTGTGCGGGGCGGAGGGCCTGCCCGTCGCGGGTTGCGGAATTGCCGATCGTCACACTCATCGTCGCCATGACTTTGCTTCCTTCGATCCGGCCTTGATCGGCCTGATGAAGGCATTGCAGCGCCCGTGCCAGCGATGGTCCCCATGACAACCCATTGAAAAGACATGATTAAGTTCCCAGGTCTGGATCTGTCTCGTCAGGATGTTGGCCGAATGCAACAGCTTGCTGCCATCTTCACCAACAGATGGCCGTTCCGGCCAAACAGCCGTCTAGGCATCCTCTGCAAGCGTCTCGATTCGGTTCCAGACCATGGCGATCTGCGGCATCGGCTCGCCGCCGACATGCGTGATGGATTGCATCGCCGCGCGTCCGCCGCAGCGCTCGTAGAACCACCGGCTCGGATTCTGCGCCAGCACCCACAGGAACAGCGACCGGCAGGAGAGCGCCTGCAGATGCCGCGCCGCCGCCTGCAGCAGCGCCCGGCCGATGCCACGCTCCCGCCAGTCGTCGAGCACGTAGAGGGTCTCCACCTCGCCCTCCGCCAGGTTGCCGGTCGGGCTCGGCGACATCGTCGCGAAGCCGACCACCTGCGCGCCCGCCCGCGCCACCAGCACGCCGGCGCCGTGACGGATCGCCATGTCGTAGCGGACTGCCAGACGCGGCCGCGACAGCCCGGCGAGCGAGTGGTCGGGCAGCAGGCCGGAATAAGCGTTGCGCCACACTGCCACGTGCACGGCGGCGATCCCGGCCGCATCGTCGGCGGCGGCATGGCCGATCGTCACCGCGACCGAATGAGGCTCATCAGGATCCACGACGGCTAGTATGGGAGCGGCATTCGCGATCGGGAAGGCGGCGTGCGCCCGGCACCACTCGGCAGCGCGACCCGGACCCCATGGCGCCGATGCGACCGATCTGTGCGGCCGCGCGTGGCGACAGGACATCGTCCCGTTGCTGCGGGAGCGACATCAGCCTGGTGCCATGGTGGACTGGCGCGTCGCGGGCGATGGAGCGGCAGCGGCCAGCGCCCGAGCCGGATCGCCATCCTGCCGGCACCATCGGCTCCCGATCATGAAGAACAGGCCGGTCGGCCGCTCAGTGTCCGCAATGCCGCTGCAGGTAGATCGCCGGATCGACGCCGCCGATATCGAGCACCTTCGGCCCGAACGTGTCGCCGCCCAGGTAATCCTGCACCCCGCCGGCGCTGAAGGTGGCGCCGGTCCGACCGGTGAAGACCTGATCGGTGACCTTCACGTAGTCGTCGCAGTTCGCCACGACCCCATCGGGTTTCGGCTGGATGCCGGACGGCCCGGCCGGCACGGCCTCAGCACCGGTCCCGGTCATCAGCGCGATTGCAACCAGGCCCCTCTGGAACCAGACCATCTTGTCCTCTTTGTACGAGATCACCGCAAACAGATGTCCCATGGTCCGGTTAAGGAACCATCTACGGGCATCGAACAGGACAGGCATGGCCGCATCGGACCGATCTCAGCGCGAAATGCATCTCCGCCAGACTGCAGGAGATACCGAGGTTCTCGGCCATCAGCAGCGCTGAGTCCGGACTCGTGGACGACCGATGCGCAGCATGAGGATGCCTCATCGGCCGGCGCCGTCGTGCAGCACCGCATGACTGCGGCATGCGGTTGAGCGGCAGCGACACCGACATCCGCCGTCAGGGCAGCCTGGGACGGATCACGCTGAACCGCGCCCACGCGATCAACGCGCTGACGCTCGGCATGCTGCAGGCCATCGACTCGGCGCTGGATGGCTGGAGCGACGATCCGGCGGTGCGCGCGATGCTGATCGACGGCGCCGGCGAGCGCGGCCTGTGTGCCGGCGGCGACATCCGCTTCCTGTACGACCGCATCAAGGCGGGCGACAACGAAAGCGCGGATCGCTTCATCGCCCTCGAATACCGGCTGAACGCCCGCATCGCCCGCCTGCGCAAGCCCTACATCGCTCTCATGGACGGGCTGGTGATGGGAGGCGGCGTCGGCGTCTCGGCGCATGGCTCGGTCCGCATCGTGACCGAGCGCACCCGCCTCGCCATGCCGGAAGTCCGCATCGGCTTCGTGCCCGACAGCGGCGGCACCTACCTGCTGTCGGCCGCTCCCGGCGAATTCGGCACGCACGCCGCCCTCACCGGCGAGATGCTGGCGGCGGCCGACGTCATGCTGTGCGGGCTCGGCGACCATCATGTCGCCTCGGACCGGCTGCCGGCGCTGATCGAGGCGCTGAGCCGCTGTCCGGACGCGGCTGCGATCGCGTCCTGCGTGAGCCGGCACGCCACGCCGCCGGCAGCCGGTCGGCTGCTTGCGGATGCCGGCTGGATCGGGGCCTGCTACCGGCATGACAGCATCCCCGAGGTCCTGGAGGCGCTGCGGGCACGTCCCGAGGCAGCGGCGCAGGAGGCGGCCGAGCGGATCGTCGCCGGTTGCCCGACATCCCTGGCGGTGGCCCTGCGGGCGCTGCGCCAGGGCCGCCGCTACGGCCGGCTCGAGCCTTGCCTGCAGCAGGAATATCGCCTCGGCGCCGGCCTGATGCGCCGGCACGACTTCACCGAGGGGGTGCGCGCGGCCGTGATCGAGAAGGACCGCACGCCGCGCTGGCAGCCGGCGGCGGACGCGGCGGACCTCGAAGCGCTGTTCCGGTTCGAGCCGCCCGGAAGCCTCACGCTCGCCTGACGCCGCCCGGAGGAACGGCAGGCCCGCGCGCCTAGCGCTGGCTGGTGAGCCGCAGGCCGATGACGCCCGCCACGATCAGCACGGCGCTCAGCACCCGCCCCACTCCGAGCGGCTCGCCGAGCAGGACGACGCCGACCACGAAGCTGCCCACCGCGCCGATGCCGGTCCAGACCGCGTAGGCGGTGCCGAGCGGCAGGGTCCGCAGCGAGAAGGTGAGCAGGAAGAAGCTGATCAGCGAGGCGACAACCGTCACCGCTCCCCAGCCGAGCTTGCTGAAGCCGTCCGCCTGCTTGGCGCTGTAGGACCAGACCATCTCGAGCGCGCCCGCCCCGATCACCATCAGCCATGCCATGCTCAGGCTCCTCCGGTTTGCTTGACCGGCCGCTGCGCCGCGGCCGCACGCCATCCTCCGTCATGCACGGGACGGCCTTTCGATCTGATCTGCGGCATGATCCATCATGCGGCGGGAGATGCTGTCACGACAGCGTTTCAACCTGGGATCGGGCGACGCGGGAGGCGTCCCCGAGGGTTCCATGGCCGTCCGGGAGCGCAATCCGTCCATCGAGATAGGCGGCCACCGGCGCGGTCACCTCGATAACCGCGATGTCGCTGGGCTGCATCAGCTGTGCTGCGATGATTTCCCGGTTGTCGAGCGTCAGCTCCGGCAGCGTGTCCAGCCGCAGCTCGAAGATGTGCACGCGGTCCTGCCGCCCGTCGCAGATCCCGCTGAAGATGCCGACGGCCGTCAGAACCGGTGCGGGGATGCCGATCTCCTCCAGCAGCTCCCGCCGTGCCGCCTGCTCCGGCGCCTCGCCCGGACGGACGCCGCCGCCCGGCAGGTTCCATGTCCGCCGATAGGACGAGCGGAGCAGGAGCAGCCGGTCGTCGACATGGATCGCGACCAGCGCTCCCTCATGCCCGGACCTGCGCAGGCGCCACCAGATCCGGGCCAGCGGAAAGCCGAGGCGATAGGCGAAGCGCCAGATCAGGTCGACAGGCGTCGGGCGGGACGTCCAGGACGTGTGGAGATGTTCCAGGCGCTGATCCCAACTCTGCTGCCGGCAGCCGGCACGTGATGATGCGGGTAACCGGGCGGCTTGGCGAGAGCGCCAGGGGCGTCGAAGCGGGTCAGCCGCTTGGCGCGGCCCGGGACAGGCTCTCGGCATCCCGCGCAACCAGACGATGGACGGCGCATCCGTGCGGCTGGTGCTGCACGTGGTCGCGCCTGGGTAGGGGCGGATCATGCTTGGCCGCTGGAGGTCGACCATTCCATGTCGCTGCCGAAGAGTTTGCGTCAAGGCTGGAAGCCGGCTCACGAGGTCTGCAAACGCAACAGGGTTATGCCCAGATACGGACATAAGTCTTGTCTTTTACACGATCGTGCGTCTACATCGCCTGAAGCTGAGGCGCTACGATCGAGGCGTCCTCAAGGCGAAGGTTCACGATCATGATCGTCACTTCGGATGCCGACGGTCTCATCGAAATGGAACGGCCACACCTGGCGATCTGCTCGGATACGCACGTTATGCGGGGACTGGCCACGGATGCTGTGCTGACGGCGGTTCAGGCCGTCCTGGGATGGAGAAAGACCACCACCGGACTGCTGAACGGGAAGTCGCCGACGCGGCGGACAGGGTGCTGGCGGAATGGATCCCGGCGGCTGAGTTCAACCGGCCGGACCGCGAGATCGTCGGCCGCCGCATCGACGGCCCTGTCGGCGACGGCTGTCTCCTGGAAGGCCGGATCCGTTCGCTCGCCGGCGCTGAGCACGCTGATCATGCCCTGTGACGACAACGGGATCTCGATCGACAGGGCGGTGGATGGCCGGCTGGCGGACGGGATACCGTCGACCATCCGCTTCGACCGGCAGGACGAGGCGTATCGGCGCTCCATGGGGCCGGAGGTGGCCTGCATCGGTATCGACGCCTTCGGCGAGCTCGCACCGGACGATACGCTGTTCGACCCTTGTGCTGTCACGGCCGGTGCCGTCGCGGTCGTTGGCGTGCGCGAACACGGCACCGGCGCCTCGGGATGAGCGGCGCCTGCGTCATCGGACTGGATTTCGGCACCGAGTCCGCCCGGGGCATCCTGCTCGACGCCGACACCGGTGAGCAGCTCGCGCACCATGCACATCCCTACCGGCACGGGGTCATCACCCGCCGCCTGGGCCCGGATCGCGCGCTGCCGCTCGGCTACGCGCTCCAGGACCCGGCAGACTATGTCGAGGCCTTGTCCGCCATCCTGTCGGCGATCGGCCACGGGCGCACGATCCTGAGCATCGGCGTCGATTTCACCGCGAGCTCGCCCATGCCGGTTCGGGCGGACGGCACCCCGCTGAGCCGGCTGCATCCCGACGATCCGCATGCCTACGTCAAGCTCTGGAAGCATGCGGCCGCGCAGCCCTACGCGGACGCCCTGAACCAGCAGGGGGGCGCCTATCTTGCGCATTGCGGCGGCCGGTTGTCGGGCGAATGGATGCTGGCCAAGGCGGCGCAGATCGCCGCGGAGGCGCCGGCGCTGTGGGATCTGACCGATCGCTTCCTGGAAGCGGGCGACTGGCTGGTCTGGCAGCTCTGCGGCTGCGAGATGCGCAGCCAGGACTTCGCCAGCTACAAGGCGCACTGGACGGAGGCCGACGGCTATCCCGCCAAAGTCGTCGCCGGGCTTGCCGGCCGCCTGGGGCCGCCGCAGCCGGTTGGCACGGCTGCGGGATCGCTGACAGCCGGATGGCGCAGGCGGACCGGCATCAAGGGGCCTGCCGTGGTCGCGGTGGCGGTGATCGACTCCCACGTGGTGCTTCCCGCCGTCGGCGGCACCGGTTCCGGCATCCTGGTGGGCGCACTGGGCACATCGGCCGTCTTTCTGCTGCTGCAGGAGGCCGCCAGCGCCCTCCCGGGGGGCATCGAGGCGATGGCGCAGGGCGCTGCCCTGCCGGCGCTGTGGTGCTTCGAGGCCGGCCAGGCGGGCTTCGGCGACATGCTGTCCTGGTTCGTCAGGGCGTTTCCGCGCGCGGAGGAGCCGGCTGCCAACTTCCGCCTTCACAACGAGGCGGCGGCGGCGTTGCAACCGGCGGAGAACCATCTCGTCACCCTGGACTGGTGGAACGGGAACCGCGTGCCCTACGGCGACTCCGCGCTCAGCGGCGTGTTCGCCGGACTGACCATGGAAACGACTTCCGCGGGGATATACCGGTCGCTGCTCGAATCCGTCTGCTACGGCACCCGGAGCATCGTCGACCACATGAGCGCCGGCGGCCTGTCGATCGAGCGGGTCATCCTGACCAGCGGGCTCGCGCACAATAATCCGCTGCTGGTGCAGATCATGGCGGATGTGCTCGGACGGACGATGGAGGTTCCGGCCATCAAGAACCCGACCGCCGTCGGAGCCGCCATCCACGGCGCGGTCGCAGGCCGGGTCGTGCGCGATTTCGCCCAGGGCGGGGAACGGCTGGCGCGATCCACGACCGCGCGACACGAACCGAATCATGCGCATCGCAATGCCTACGACCGGCTCTACGCCATCTATCGGGACGTCGGGGCATCACGACGGCTCCGCGACGGATTGCACGGCATCCGGCAGGTCGCGCAGCAACGACTGGATACCCGGTCGAACAATCGAGAATAACGTCAGGAGGAAACCAATGAAGAAACCGATCGTCCTCGCCACGGCGGCGATGCTTGCCATCGCCCCCGTTGCCGCCCTCGCCGCCGACGGCGCCGCGAGCTCCATCGGCATCAGCGTCGGCTCGCTCGGCAACCCGTACTATGTAGCACTGGTAAAGGGCGCCACCGACCAGGCGAAGATGCTTGCTCCGAACGCGCGCGTCACCGCCGTCTCGGCGGAGTACGACCTCAACAAGCAGTTCACGCAGGTGGACAACTTCATCGCCGCCGGGGTCAAGATGATCCTGATCACCGCCATCGATCAGAATGCCGTTCGGCCGGCGATCGAGCGGGCGAAGCGCGCCGGCATCGTCGTGGTGGGTGTCGACGTCAATGCCGAGGGCGCCGATGCGGTGGTGCAGACAAACAACGTCTCGGCCGGCACCATCGCCTGCGACGCTCCGGCCGCGAAGATCGGCGGCAAAGGCAACGTCATCATCGAGAACGGCGAGCAGGTCTTGGCCGTCGTGGACCGGGTGAAGGGCTGCAAGGCGGCGCTCGCAAAGTATTCCGGCATCGCGATCCTGGATAGCGGTCAGAACGGCAAGGGCTCGCGCGACGGCGGCCTCGCGGTGACGCAGGGCTATCTGGTCCGCTTGCCCCAGATCGCCGGCATCTTCGCAGTGAACGATCCACAGGCGATCGGCACCGACCTCGCGATCGCGCAGGCGCACCGCACCGGCATTGTGGTTACCTCGGTGGACGGCGCTCCGGACATCACGTCGGCGCTGCGACGCGACACCGCCAGCCAGGCCTCCGCGTCGCAGGATCCTTACCGGATGGGCCAGATCGCAGTGCGGACTGGTGAGGCGATCGCCGAGGGCCACCGGCCGGCCGAGCGGGTGACGCTGATGCCGCCGACGCTCGTGGACCGGCAGAATGTCGGTTCCTATGTCGGCTGAACCCAGCACTGACCGCCGCAGGCTTCCGCTCCATCGCCAAAAACAAATCGGATACGTTCACATGATGAAATTCAGGCACGTCCTCGTCTCCTCGCTCGTCTCGATTGCCGCCGCCGCCGCCGGATCGACCGTGCGCGACGCGCAGGCGGCAGAGTCGCTCACGATCGCGACGGTCAACAATTCCGACATGATCGTCATGCAGGGATTGTCGAAGACGTTCGAGCAGCAGAACCCCGACATCACGCTTCGCTGGGTGACGCTGGAAGAGAACACGCTCCGTCAGCGCGTGACGACCGACATCGCGACCCAGTCCGGCCAGCTCGATATCGTCACGGTCGGTTTGTACGAGGTGCCGATATGGAGCAGGCTCGGCTGGCTGGCGCCATTCGACAACATCCCGAAAACCTACCAGGTTTCCGACATCTTCCCGTCGCTCCGCAACGGGCTTGCGCATGACGGCGTGCTGTATTCGCTGCCGTTCTATGCGGAGAGCACGTTCACGATGTATCGCACCGACCTGTTCAAGTCCGCCGGCCTGACGATGCCGGAGAAGCCCACCTGGAGCCAGATCGGCGCCTTCGCCAAGACGCTGAACGACCCGCAGCACGGCGTCTACGGCATCTGCCTGCGGGGCAAGCCCGGCTGGGGCGAGAACATGGGCCAGATCAGCGAGATCGCGAACAGCTTCGGCGGCCGGTATTTCGACATGAAGTGGAAGCCGCAGTTCACCTCGCCGGAATGGATGCGAGCGGTCACGTTCTATGTCGATCTGTTGAAGAATTACGGGCCCCCGGGCGAGGTCACTGGCGGGTACAACGAGAACCTGACCACGTTTGCCGGCGGCAAGTGCGCCATATGGGTCGACGCCACCGTATCCGCCAGCTTCCTGGCCGATCCCAAGCAGAGCCAGGTTGCGGGAAAGGTGGGCTATGCCCAGGCGCCTTACGAGACGACGAAGACCGGCTCGAACTATCTGTGGGCCTGGACCCTCGCCATTCCCAAAACGACGAAGCACCTCTCGGCGGCGCAGAAATTCGTCTATTGGGCGACGTCGCCGGACTACATCAAGCTGGTTGCGGCGAAGAAGGGATGGGCGGCGGTTCCGCCCGGAACGCGGATGTCGACCTACAAGAACCCCGACTACCTCAAGGCGGCACCCTTCGCGCCCGTGGTGCTGAAGGCGCTTGAGGTCGCCGACGTGAACCACCCGTCCAGCCAGCCGGTGCCGTATTCCGGCATCAGCTATGTCGGCATTCCGGAATGGCAGGGGATCGGACAGGTTGCCGGGCAGGCGATCGCCTCCGCCCTCGCCGGCAATGTCAGCGTGTCGCAGGCGCTGGAAACCGCGCAGCGCTCGACCACCCGCACGATGACCCAGGCGGGCTACTACAAATAGCGATCGGCAGGAACGAGTCATGTATCTGGAAAAGTTTCGCCTGGACGGGAAGACCGCCTTCATCACCGGTGGCGGTAGCGGGATCGGCCTGGCGGCGGCCCAGGCGTTCGCGGAGGCCGGCGCCAGGGTGGTCATCTCCGGTCCGGACGAGACGCTGCTCGCAGGCGGCATCGAGAGCCTGCGCGCCGCCGGCCACGAGGCCGAGTCGATCATCATGGACGTGCGCGACAGCGCGCGCGTTCGCGACGTGGCGGAGGCGATGAATGCGGACGGAAGGCAGGTTGACGTCCTGTTCGCGAACGCGGGTATCGCCTGGCCGGACATCGGCGGCGAGGAGATGGACGATGCCACCTGGGATAAGGTGATCGACATCAACCTGACCGGCGTGTTCCGATGCTGCCGCTCCTTCGGGAAGCACATGATCGCCCGAGGCAGCGGCAGCGTGATCACCACCGGGTCCATGTCGGGCATCATCTCGAACGTGCCGCAGCGGCAGGTGCACTACAACGCCTCGAAGGCCGGGGTCCATCACCTGACGCGCTCGCTCGCGGGCGAATGGGGCTTGAAAGGCGTGCGGGTCAACGCGATCGCCCCCGGCTACATCAATACCGCGATGTCGGGTCCTGCCCTGAAAGACCGGACGTTGACGGACATCTGGTTTCCGAGAACGCCGATGGGCCGGGGCGGAGAAGCGTCGGAGATCGCGACGGTTGCTTTGTTTCTCGCCTCGGATGCCGCGAGCTTCATGACCGGAAGCGTTGTGGTCGTGGATGGCGGTTACTGTGTCTGGTAGCCTCGAACGCGCAGTCCTGGACGTTCGAGGCTTCTCTGCAGGAACATCAACGATGAAAGCCTTGGTTCTCGAAGAAAAGGGCAAGCTGTCGCTGCGCGACATCGCGTTGCCGTCCGAACCTGGTCCGGACGACGTCCGCATCAGGATGCATACGGTCGGGATCTGCGGCAGCGACGTGCACTACTACGTGCATGGCGGCGCCGGGCCCTGCATCGTCAACGCACCGATGGTGCTTGGCCATGAGGCGTCGGGCATCATCGATGCGGTGGGCGGCAACGTGGCTGGCCTGAAACCGGGCGATCGCGTCTGCATGGAGCCTGGCATCCCGAACATGCGGTCCCGGGCGGCAAAGCTTGGCAAGTACAACGTCGATCCGGAGGTCGTGTTCTGGGCGACGCCGCCGGTGCATGGTTGCCTGACGCCATTCGTGGTGCATCCCGCCGCCTTCACCTATCGCATCCCCGACGCTGTGAGCTTCGGCGAGGCGGCGATGGTGGAGCCGTTCGCGGTCGGCATGCAGGCAGCGGTGAAGGCACGCATCACTCCGGGCGATACGGCGGTCGTGCTGGGTGCGGGCACGATCGGGATCATGATCGCGCTGGCTGCCCTGGCCGGCGGCTGCGGCAAGGTGCTGATCAGCGACCTGCATCAGCCCAAGCTCGATCTCGCCGGCCGCTATCCCGGCATCGTTCCGGTTAATATCACCGTGCAGGACCTGAGCGAGGAGGTTCTCGCCCATACCGGGAACTGGGGCGCCGACATCGTGTTCGAGGCGAGCGGCGCCGCGCCTGCCATAGCTGGCATGGTGGCGCTATGCGCGCCCGCCGGACGGATCGTGATCGTCGGCGTGCCGGTGCATGGGGCGCCGATCGATATTGGCGGCGCGATCAACAAGGAACTCGAAATCTCGACGGTGTTTCGTTACGCCAACGTGTTCGATCGGGCGCTGAAGCTGATCGCGTCCGGCAAGGTCGATCTGAAGCCGCTGATCTCGAAAACCTTCTCCTTCGATCAAAGCATAGAAGCCTTCGAGCGTGCTGCGTCGGCGCAGCCGGGCGACGTCAAGCTGCAGATACGGGTTGCGGAAGTCGCCTAGGCACAGCCTCCGGTCCGCCAACGGCGCCAATCGCATCGAGGCACGAACCGGTTCCGGCGCGCAGCAGTCGGTCCGATCGGCGCCGCCGGGTCCCCGCAGGCAGCGCGACCGGCTGGCAGGAGATCGTGGGTGAAGCACGAGGTCGGTCCGGCAAGCGGTGCGGCGTTGCTGGTCTCTCTGGTGGCGGCAGGATACCGCTCGCGCGCCGACCTGATGCGGGAAAGCGGGCTCGCGCGGACCACCGTGTCCCTGCATCTCGGGTCGCTGTTCGCCAAGGGCGTACTGCTGGAAGGCGCGGAACGGTTTCCAAGCGCTGGCGGGCGTCCGGCAAAGGTGCTCGAGGTCAATCCCGGCTTCGCCGTGGTGCTGGCGGCCGATGTGGGGGAAAGCCGCGCCAGGCTCGCGGTTCTCAATCTCAGGTCCGAGATCCTGGCGCAGAGCACGATCGAGGTGGCGCTGCACGAAGACCCGGCATCGACACTGGGTGCGATGACGGGCGTCTTCGGCGGCCTGCTCCAGACGGTTGGAAAGACCGGCGATCCGGTGCTGGGGATCGGACTGAGCCTGCCGGCGCCGATCGACTATGAAGGCGGGCGGGTGGTCGGTCCCTCCATCATGCCGAAATGGGACGGTTTCAATATTCCGGGCTGGTTTCAGGACCACTACGTCCTTCCCGTGGTGGTCGAGAACGACGTCAACCTGCTGACATTGTTCGAGCACCGCCAACACTGGCAGGATGTCGGGCACCTGCTGTTCGTGAAGGCCGGCAGGGGCATCGGCAGCGGCATCATCGCCGACGGCCGTCTTTACCGGGGAGCGCAGGGCGCGGCGGGCGACATCGGGCACATCCAGAAGAATCCGCTGGACGGCCCGCTGTGTCGCTGCGGCAAGATCGGCTGTCTTGAGGCGGTGGCGGCGGGCTGGGCGCTGATCCGCGACCTTGCATCGGACCGCGTGCGGCCGGCCAGCGTCCGCGACATCGTGACTCGTGCCATCCGTCATGACACGGAGGCTGCGGATCGCATCCGTGCCGCCGGCCTCGCGATCGGAGAAACGGCGGCAGGCGTCGTAAGCGTCCTGAACCCCGGCGTGATCGTGGTTGGCGGCAGTCTTGCCGGTGCCGGAGAACTCCTGCTGTCGGGGATCCGCGAAATGATCTACCGGCGCTCCCTGCCGCTCGCCACGCGCGAGCTGACGATCACCTTGTCAGGCGGGGATCCCGATGCGGGCATCAAAGGTGCCGCGCAGCTTGTCATCGAGCGACAGCTTGGGCGAAGTCATATCGATGCAACGCTTGCGCGGCTGTTCGTCGGGTTTCAACCAGGCGGCCTCGGCGCATAGTTCGAAAACGTCGGCCTGCACGGACCGGGAACGACCCGGATCAGCGGGCAAATCACGCAAGGCAGGCCGTTGATCGGGGCGCTGTCCACGGTCCGTAGTCGTTCATTCCAGCAGCAACGCTGCCGGCGTCACGTTGATCCATCCGCCGCCAGGCATGGCGGTCTCACAGGCGATCAGGAGGACCGACGGAACAAGGGGAAGTCCGCCGCATCATCCTGACCCAGAATTCGATGGTGGATGGGAGAAAAGCGGTTGCCGATGATCCTGGAGCGGCGCTGGTCTCGTTCAGTCGCGCCGTCATGCTCCCGCCAGGCTTTCATGCCAGTTGATCGGGCGCGGCTCATCTCCAACCGCCGCTTGATGGCCCACGTCATCCAAGCTGCGGTCCAGTCAGTCAGGGGAACAGCCTGACCTTGGCCAGCCCGGCGTCGACCTCGGCCAGGATCACGAAGACAGCTTCGTGCTTGAGGTCATCCGATTGGTGTCCGCGGCGGGATTCGAACCCACGGCCCCAGGATTCATCCCACTTCGGCTTTCGCCGCCGCCGCCCGACGGACGACGTTCGTGGTCTGGACTGTCCCTTCACCCTAGGCCGGAACCCTTAGGTGCCGCCCGTCCAGTCTCTACACCTTCCCGACGTTGCCGCCGGGCTTGGCTCGGGATCGGCACGGTGCGCGTGCACCACAGCTTTCCCCGACTTTGAGCGGATCCGTCACGCGGTTTCCCCTCGTGACGCCCAGTTGGTGACAAGGAATCCTGTGCTCTATCCTGCTGAGCTACGCGGACAACCAGCGTGCTTTATAGCGGCCGGTGCCATCTGCGGCAACCGGAGCAGGGCGCCGGTCCGGGCCGCCGCGGCGCCGGCCCTGCCGTCGCTCAGGATCACGACGGCACTCAGGCCATCGTGGCTGGCGCCTAGCGCCGGGCGCGTGCCTGTCCGGCAAGGGCAGCCAGATGGCGTTTGCACAGCACCAGGTCCGGCGCGCCGGTCTGCTTGCAGGCCAGCTCGAGCGCCTGGGTCTGGTCGGCGGCGCGAAGCAGGCCGGAGGCGGTCCAGAGCGAGAGGGCCTGGGCAAAGGCCTGGGTGCGCCTGAAGAACACCGGCGGCCGCAGGCTACGCATCGCGTCCTGGGCGCCGTGGCCGCCTTCCTCCATCAGCAGCCTCGCCAGCCGCAGCCGGTGCAGGTGCGACATCAGGGCGCGCGCGACGGCAACCGGGCTGGTGCCCTCGGCCAGGGTGCGCTCGATGGCGAGGTCGGCGCCGGCCCGGTCGCCGGCGGTGGCGGCGAAGGCGGCCTCGTCGAGGGCAGCGCCGGCGGCGTCGCCGGTGCAGGCCATGGCGTCATCGAGGCTGATCCGGCCTGCCTCGCCGGCATAAAGCACCAGCTTCTCGACCTCGCCCCGGGTGGCGGCACGATCGGCGCCGAGCCGGGTCGCGAACCAGGTCAGCGCATCCGGATCGATGCGGACGGTCTGTGCCGCCAGCATCTGGCTGACCTGGGCTTCCAGGGCGCGGCCTTCCTCGGGGTAGCAGGCGATGGCGGCGGCGTCCGGCATCGCCTCGATCTGCGCCCGCAGCTTCGAGCGCGAGGCGAGACCCGGCGCTTCCAGCACCACCAGCGTGTCGCCCGGGCGAGCCAGCGCCCGCTTCAGGGCGGGCGCCAGCGCGTCGGTGGCGTCCCTGACCCAGACCACCCGCCGGCCGCCGGTAAGCGACAAGGCGCCGATCTCCTCGTCGAGCCGGTCATGCGAGTCGCGGGACAGGGTAGCGAGACGGAACGGATCGTCCAGGGTGCCGGCGGCGGCCTGCACCGCCGTGGCGGCGCGCTCGCGGATCAGCCCGGTATCGTCACCATGCAGCAGGATCGCCCGCAGCGGGCCCGGCGCCGCCAGCAGCCGCGCCGCCTGCCGGGCATCCGCCTTCACGCCGCACGCCTCATCCGGTCACGGATTGAGGCTGCCGCGTCCGGTCGCGGAAGCCGGCAGCCCGTCCTCGCCCGACGGCGTCAGCGGCGACTGGTCGGAGTCGGCCGGCACGTTGCTCGGCGCCAGCGTCGGGGCCGGAGCGCGATGCACCGCCGTCGCCGGCGGCTGGTGGGTGGTGAACCAGGTGGCGAGCTGGGTGGTGATGGTGTCGGCGAGGTTGCCCGCCACCCGCTGCTGGGTGGTCTCGTTGGCGAGGTTCGACGCGAAATACTGCTCGTTGATCACGTTGAAGCCGTCGACGGTGCGCGCGTCCCCCTGGCTGACGACCGCCAGGATCGGCGACACCGAGGACAGCACCCAGTGCGCGCGGCCGACGACGCGGTTGCGCCCGGAGGTGTTGTCGCCGTGGATGCCGACCGCCTCCTCCGAGATCGAAGGAAACACCGCCAGGATGTAGCCCTGCGGCTCCGCTTCGCTGGTGCCGGCGAGGCGCTGCTGCAGCGCCAGCCGGAGCTCCTGGCCGGTGCGGTCGCTGATCGGCTGCACGAAGATGTCCGGCAGGCGGGCGACCGCCGGCTCGTCGGCAGCCCCATAGAGCGGATGGAAGCCGCAGGCGCCGAGGACCAGCGGCAGCAGCAGGGCGGCCGGGACGGCAAGGCGGGTGCGGATCATCCGGCGACCACGAAGTTGACGATGCGGTTGGGCACGTGGATGCGCTTGACCACCCGCCGGCCTTCGAGCGAGCGCGCGACGTTGGGCTCGGCCTCGGCGGCGGCGATCACCGTGTCGGCCGCCTCGTCGGGCAGCGCCTCGATCGTGCCGCGCAGCTTGCCCATGATCTGCACGGCGATGGTGACGCGTCGTGCCGCCAGCAGCGCCGGATCGGCGTCCGGCCAGGCTCGCAGGGCAGCCAACCTGCCATCCGGCTCCAGCAGGGCGAGCAGCTCCTCGGCCAGGTGCGGCATCATCGGCGCCGTCAGCAGGCAGATCGACCGCGCCGCCTCGCGACGCGCCCAGTCGAGATCGGCATCGGCGGACTGCGCCGGTGGCTGGGCGGCCGACTGGGCCGCCGGCTGGGCCGCTTCGGCGATCGCCGTCGACAGCTCGTGCAGGCGGGCGAGTGCCACGTTGAAGGTGAAGGTTTCCAGCGCCTCGGTGACGGCGGCGATGGTGCGGTGGGTGGCGCGGCGCAGCGTGTCGGCGGCCTCGCCGAAGCTGTCGGGCATGGCAGCCGGCCGCATGGTCTCGGCCACCGCGGCCACCAGCCGGAACAGGCGCTGGGTGAAGCGGGCAGCCCCGGCGACACCCGCCTCGGTCCATTCCATGTCGCGCTCGGGCGGGCTGTCGGAGAGCACGAACCAGCGCGCGGTATCGGCGCCGTAGCGGTCGATGATCGCCTCTGGCGACACCGTGTTGCGCTTGGACTTCGACATCTTCTCGATGCGGCCGACCTGCACCGCAGCGCCTGTGTCGCGCCGCGTGGCGCCGGTGCTCGCCCGCTCGATCTCGTCCGGATAGAGCCAGCTGCCGTCCGCGTCGCGATAGCTCTCGTGGACGACCATGCCCTGGGTGAACAGCCGCGCGAACGGCTCGTCGATGCCGAGATGCCCGGTCTGCTTCATCGCGCGGGTGAAGAAGCGGGCATAGAGCAGATGCAGGATCGCGTGCTCGATGCCGCCGATATACTGGTCGACCGGCAGCCAGCCATCGGCCGCCGCGCGCACCGTCGGCGTGCCGGCGCGGGGTGCCGTGAAGCGGGCGAAATACCACGAGCTGTCGACGAAGGTGTCGCAGGTGTCGGTTTCGCGCGTGGCCGGTTCGCCGCAGCGCGGGCAGTCGACATGCTTCCAGGTCGGATGATGGTCGAGCGCGTTGCCGGGCAGGGTGAAGTCCGGATCGTCGGGCAGGCGCACCGGCAGCTGCTCCTCCGGCACCGGCACGGCGCCGCAGCGGGAGCAATGGATGATCGGGATCGGACAGCCCCAGTAGCGCTGCCGGGAGATGCCCCAGTCACGCAGCCGCCAGTTCACCACGCCCTCGCCGGCACCCAGCTGCTGCAGCCGTTCGATCGCCGCCTTGCGGCCGGCATCGGTGGAGAGGCCGTCAAGGAAGCCGGAATTGATCAGCGTGCCGTCGCCGTCATGGGTGGTGCGGCCGATCGAGAAGGTGGCCGCCTGCTCGCCCGGCGGCAGCACCACGACCGGCACCGGCAGCGCGTACTTGCGCGCGAAGTCGAGGTCGCGCTGGTCGCCGCACGGGCAGCCGAAGATCGCGCCGGTGCCGTAGTCCATCAACACGAAGTTGGCGATCCAGACCGGGAAGGTGGCCCCTGGCAGGAACGGGTGCGCCACCCGCAGGCCGGTATCGCAGCCGCGCTTCTCGGCGGTCTCGATCGCCGCCTCGCTGGTGCCGAGGCTGCGGCATTCGGAGATGAAGGCTGCCGCAGCCGGATCGCCCGCTGCCACATGGGCCGCCAGCGGATGCTCGGGCGCTATGGCCAGGAAGGACATGCCGAACAGCGTGTCGGGACGGGTCGTGTAGACCTCGACGGCACCCAGGTCCGGACCCGATCCGGCCGGCGGAGGTGCCAGCGGGAAGCTGATCCGGGCACCCTCGCTGCGGCCGATCCAGTGCGCCTGCATCACGCGCACCCGCTCCGGCCACGCCTCAAGCCCGTCGAGCGCTGCCAGCAGCTCCGGCGCGAAGGCGGTGATCCGCAGGAACCACTGGCTGAGCCGCTTCTTCTCGACGACCGCGCCGGAGCGCCAGCCGCGTCCGTCCACCACCTGCTCGTTGGCGAGCACGGTCTGGTCGACGGGGTCCCAGTTGACGAAGGCCTCGCGCCGCTCCACCAGCCCGGCGGCCGCCAGATCCAGGAACAGCTTCTGCTGCTGGCCGTAATAGTCAGGCAGGCAGGTGGCGATCTCGCGGTCCCAGTTCAGCGACAGGCCGAGCCGCTTCAGGGTGACGCGCATGGTCTCGATGTTGGCCAGCGTCCAGGTCGCCGGATTGCTGCCCCGCTCGCGGGCGGCGTTCTCGGCCGGCAGGCCGAACGCGTCCCAGCCCATCGGATGCAGCACCGCATGGCCGCGCGCCCGCTTGAAGCGCGCCACCACATCGCCGAGCGTGTAGTTGCGGACGTGCCCCATATGCAGCTGGCCGCTGGGATAGGGGAACATCTCCAGCACGTAGTATTTCGGCCGGTCCGCAGGCGGGACGTCCGGCACGTCAAAGCAGCCGCGGTCGTCCCAGGCGTGCTGCCAGCGCGGCTCGGCGCTGCGGAAGTCGTAGCGCGGCCCGGGCGCGGCGTCGGGACGGGGATCCGCAGACGCCGCTGCGCCGCCCTGGGAGCCGCTCATCGCCTGCTCCTGCCCGCCAGGAGGATGCGACCGGCCATGGCTCAGCCAGCGCCGCCCGCGTCGGTACGGAGCTGGCGCGCGCGCGCCAGGATCTTGCTGGTGATGTCGGCAGACGTGTTCGGCGCCACCGGGGCATCGACCCACTGCCCGTCCTGCGACACCTGGCGGAAGATCGACACCCGGATCGCATCCGACCGCAGCTGCTTGCCGAGGATGTAGGCGTTGGCCTTGAAGCGCTCGCCGTGGGTCGTCGGCGGGCTGTACCAGTCGGTGATGATGATGCCGCCTTCCGGCTCGGCCGAGGCGAACGGCATGAAGGACAGGGTATCAATGGCGCCGCGCCAGAGATAGGCGTTGACGCCGACGGCGGTCTGATCGCCGGCGGTGGGGCTTCTGTCCTCGCCCATCAGGTGGTTCTCGTGCGTCGGCGTCGACAGGGCGGTGCTGTCGCCCGCGACCGGCTGGCTGCGATCGCCCGAGCCGTGGCCGCAACCGGCGAGCAGGGCCAGCCCGAGACCGAGCGCCGTCGCGGCGGGGAAGCGGATGTCGACCAGCGCTCGGGCAGGCGTGCGCGAGGCGGCGATCATGCAGGCGGCAGGCGGACGGAGGATCATGGTGCCTCTGGGAGACCTGAATGAGGCCGGTTCCGGCGCGCCGACAGGACGGCGTGGCAGCGGGAAGCCATCGGAGAACCGGCCGGGGCGGATAGCAGGGTCTGTCTATCCTGCCATCCGTGCCGCGCCAAGCGCCCCGTCCATCGGGGCCGCCATCGCCGCGCCCGCCGCCTTGGCCAGCTGGCCGCTGTCGATGGTGTCCGGCAGGCCAGCCAGACGCAATCCGGCTGCCAGCCGGTCGCGATCCTCGGGCCGGCGCAGTCCAGCCGCCTGCACCAGCGACTCCACCCCGTCATCCGGCAGGATCGCCTGCAACCGGCGCCGGATCCGTTCGGCCTCGCCGACCCGGTGCAGGTGGCCGAGCGCTGCGAGGAACGGCACCAGGTTCGGCGCGAAGCCCGGATGCAGCTCCGACAGGATCGTGCCGACACGCGCTGCCTCCTCGAACTCGCCCTGCAGCAGCGGGATCATGATGCCGGGCCGATCCAGCAGCAGCTCGACCGGATGGGTGGGAAACAGCGACTTGTAGCGGCTGAACTGTGCTGCCGCCTCCTCCAGCCGGCCCAACCGCAACAGCGGGAACACCGAGGCGGCCCAGGCCATCGCGGATTCCGGATGCTGCGACAGCGTCCGCTCCACGACCGTCAGCCCCGCTTCCGGCTCGTCGTCCAGCTCGCTGCGGATCAGGCAGCACAGGGCCATGGCGCCGGCGTGCCCGGGTTCGCGCTGCAACGCGGCGTGCATGCCGGCACGCGCGAGCGAGGCTTCCTGCTCCGCATCGCCCCAGCGCTGCAGCCGGCGCAGCAGGTGGGTCAGGCTGGATACGAGATGCGGCAGCGCGTCGCCGCCCTCGCTCTGGCAGAGCGGGCGCAACAGCAGGACCGCCTGGTCGCTCTGCGCGCGCTCGCCGCTCAGCACGCAGGCGACCGCCCGCATGACCATGCCGTACGGGTCGAGCTCGGCTGCCGGACGATGCCGCAGCCGGCGGCTCTCGACCAGCATGATCTCCCAGGGCAGCCGCGCCACCACCTGCAGGGTGATCATGTCCTGCAGCGCCAGCGCGTCCGCTCCCGGGGCATCGAAGCGCTGCGCCCAGACGATCTGCCCGTGCTGGCGGATGTCGGTCAGGCGCAGGATGACGCGGATCCGGTCGGCGGTGTGCTGCACCGTGCCGTCCAGCACGTAGTCCAGGCCGAAGCTCCGCCGCAGGATCGCGTCGTCCCTGCCATGCGCCAGGCTCGCCTGCAGCTCGCTGCCATGCAGCAGCTTCAGCACGGTCTGGCCCACCAGGCCGGCGCAGAGATCGTCGGCCAGGCCATGCGTCAGGATGGGAAAGCGGTCGCTGCCGCCGAGATCGAGCAGCGGCAGCACCGCAAGCAGCGGCAGCCCGTTAGCGGCAGCCCGGCGCAGGGTCTCGGTGGCCTCCACGAGCCGCATCAGGCGCTCGGGCTGGACCACGGCCTCGGCATGCAGGACCGGCCGGCCCGGTTCGGACGCCGCCGCCCCGGCCGTCTGGGCCGGTTGCTGTACGAGTTCGGGCGGCGCACCGGCTGGCGGCAGGCCGGGCGCCTCGTCGTCATGATCGTGCCCGCGGCGCAGATCCGACAGCAGGCGGCGGGTCTCGGGGCCGGGCTCCGCGCCATGACGGTCGGCGAAGGCGGCAGCACAGCGCTCGGCGCTCTGCAGCGCCAGCCCGGTCTCGCCTCGCGCCATGTGGGTCTGGATCTGCGCCCGCCAGGCCCGCTCGTGCAGCCCGTCCAGCAGCAGCAGCTGACGCGCCGCCGCAAGCGTGCCTTCCGTGTCGCGCTGGCGACGCAGCATCTCCTCGAACAGGCCGATCGCGTGCTCGCGCAGCCGGTTGCGCTCGGTCAGCAGCCAGACGTCGAGGGCCGGATCGGTGCCGGTCAGCTCGTCGAGCAGCACCCCCTCGATCGGCGGCAGGCTGTCGGCCTGGTTGCCGTTGGCATTGAGGATCCGCTCGGCATCCACAGAGGTCAGCGCGGGCTTCAGCGCCAGGGTATGGCGCTCGACGGTGATCACGTCGGCGCCCACGGGCCCGAGCGCATCCAGCAGGCGGTGGATCTCCTGACGCAGCGAGGCGCGCGCCTGCTCCTCGGAGCGGCGGCTCCACAGCAGCTCGGCCAGCCGCGACCGCAGCACCGGCCGACGGCCCGACATCGCCAGGATCGCCAGCAACCCACGCGTCTTGCGGCCGAGCGGCAACACGCTCTCGTTGCTGAGCGTCAAGGCCTGCATACGACCGAGAAGCTGCAGCCGCAGAAGCACCGCCTCCGGTTTAGGCAACCCCGGCCGCAACATGTCCAAGTTCCTTTTTCCGAACCAACCCGTCGAAATCAAGCCGAGCATGGCAGAACTCAAGGCCGTTGTCGTTACATTGTCGTTGGTCGCCGAACCCTGAACATCGGATCACCATCCGGCAGCAGCGTCCGCGACGGAGTTCCATTGCCGGCGACGGCGGCGCTGCGTCTGCGTCAGCCGCCAAATCTGCAGACCGGGCCGGACCGCGGCAGCGTCCGGTGCGTTGGAGTATCCCCAACCCGATGCTTGCCCCGGAGGCTTCATGTCCGTCAGTCCCGACAGTCCGCTGTTCCGGCCCTTCACGACCGGGGCCCTGGAGCTCGGCAACCGCATCGTCATGGCGCCGCTGACCCGCAGCCGCTCCAGCAATGACGGCATTCCGCCGGATTTTGCCGCCGCCTACTACGCCCAGCGCGCGGGTGCCGGCCTGATCGTGTCGGAAGCGACCAACATCTCGGCGCAGGCGCGCGGCTATGCGTTGACGCCCGGCATCTGGACCATGCCGCAGGTCGAGGCCTGGCAGCCGGTCACCCGCGCCGTGCATGCCCAGGGCGGCAGGATCGTGCTGCAGCTCTGGCACACCGGCCGCATCTCCCATCCGAGCCTGCAGCCCGAGGGCAGGCTGCCGGTGGCGCCGTCGGCGATCAAGCCGATCGGCCAGGCCTTCACCGATGCCGGCATGCAGGAGCATGTGACGCCGCGCGCCCTGTCCACCGGGGAGGTCGAGGCGATCGTCGAGGATTACCGCCACGCCGCCCGGTGCGCCAAGGATGCGGGCTTCGACGGCGTCGAGATCCACTCGGCCAACAACTACCTGCTCGAACAATTCCTGCGCGACAGCACCAACCAGCGCACCGACCGCTATGGCGGCTCGCTGGAGAACCGGCTGCGCTTCCCGCTGGAAGTGGCGCGCGTGGTGACCGAAGTCTGGGGTGGCGGCGAGCGCGTCGGCATCCGCATCTCGCCCACGACCACGATGCCGGGCGAGACGCCGCTTGCTTCCGACGTGATGGGCACCTATGGCGCCTATCTCGACGCGCTGTCGGCGCTGGAGCTCGCCTACGTGCACGTGATCGAGGGCATCACCCAGCAGACCCGCGACCATCCCGCCGACGTCGACTTCGCTTCCCTCCGCAGGCGCTTCTCCGGCGCCTATATCGGCAACAACAACTACACGCCGGAACTGGCCGAGAAGGCGATCGCCGACGGTCGCGCCGACCTGTTCAGCTTCGGCCGCGCCTTTATCGCCAATCCCGATCTGGTCGACCGGCTGCGCACCGGTGCGCCGCTGGCCGACGCGCCCAAGCAGTACTGGTATGGCGGCGATACCGTCGGCTACACCGACTGGCCGGCGATGGACGGGCAGATCCGCATCGCCAGCTGAAACGATCCTGCTCAGGGTCCGGGCTCGCCGGGCCCGACCCAGTAGGCTTCCGCCATCTCGGCGATCGCCTGCAGCTTGCGCTCGAACGCCGACCAGTCGTCCGCGGCGGCGATCGGCGCCCAGATCGCCTCGACCTCGTCGATCAGCATCGTGCAGGGCTGGTCGCGCCGGAAGTAGTCATGGTCGAGCCGCAGGCCCGGCGCCGCCCGGTAGTCGCCCAGCATCGCCGCCAGCCGGGCGAAGTCGTCGCCGGCATAGTCCGCCATCCGCACCGGGTCTGCCCGCCTGCCATGCCAGTCGAAGAAGAACCGCTCGAACGGCACCTGGCTCTGGCGCAGGCTGAGCCAGACCTGCTGCGTCAGCGCCGAGTCCGCTTCCGGACCCTGGCTCGACAGCCCGAGCCGCCGGAGCATGGCTGCGCAGAGTTTCACGTGAAACATCGCGCCGAAGCGCTGCAGCACCGCCTCCAGCGCCGGCTGCTCGGCCAGCTTCAGCAGGCACTCCGCCAGCCGGATCAGGTTCCACAGCAGCGTGTCCGGCTGCCTGCCATAGGCGTAGAGCTTGCCGGTATCGAAATAGGCGGCGGTGAAGTCCGGTTGATAGCTCGGCAGGAAGCGCCAGGGTCCGTAGTCGAAGCTCTCGCCGGTGACGTTGATGTTGTCGGTGTTCAGCACCCCGTGCACGAAGCCCGCCAGCATCCACTCCGCGCCGACCTGCGCCACCCGCTCCGTCACCGTCTCGAGAAAGGCGACGGCGCGCTCAGCCTCGGACTCGCGCCATGTCTCGGGCATGTAGGTGCGGATCGTGTAGTCCAGCAGCCGGCGGATGCTGTCCGTGTCGTCGTGATAGGCCAGGCGCTGGAAGCTGCCGATCCGGATGTGCGAATGGCTGAGCCGGACCAGCACCGCCGAGCGCGTCGGCGACGGCTCGTCGCCACGATCCAGCGACTCGCCGGTCTCGATCAGCGAGAACGACTTCGAGGTGTTGACCCCGAGCGCTTCCAGCATCGCGGTCGCCAGCACCTCGCGCACGCCGCCCTTCAGCGTCAGCCGGCCGTCGCCGCCGCGCGACCAGGGCGTGCGGCCGCTGCCCTTGGTGGCAAGGTCGAGCAGCCTGCCATCCTGCAGGTCGTGCAGCTGTGCAAACAGGAAGCCGCGCCCGTCGCCGAGATCGGGATTGTAGTTGCGGAACTGGTGACCGTGATAGCGCAGCGCCAGCGGCTGTTCGAAGGAGCCCGGCAGCGGCTCGAAGCGACCGAAATGCGCGATCCATGCCGCGTCGTCGAGCCCGTCCAGCCCGACCCGGACCGCCTGCGGCTGGTTGCGGTAGCGCAGCACGTGCTCGGGAAATGTGGCCGGCGCCACCAGGTCGAAGAACGGCTCCCCCAGGGCGGCATGGGCGACGGAGGGTCGGAACTGCGGCGTCGCACTCATGCTCGGATCCTGCTTTCTCACGTGTTGCCGTGCGGGCGGAACGCGGGACCGACCGACCTGTTCTGTTCGACAGCACCGCCCTGGAAGGATTGCCGACATGGCCGAACCCGCTTCCGCCGCCCCGACGCGTCCAGCCGGGCTCGGCCGCCTCCAGGGCAAGTCCGCGATCATCACCGGTGCCTCGAGCGGCATCGGCCGGGCCACCGCCATCCTGTTCGCAGCCGAAGGCGCGCGGCTGCTGCTCAACGACCGCGATGGACCCGGCCTGGAGGCGCTGGTCTCCGAACTCGCGGCCGGCGGCGCCACCGTGCGCGGCGTGGTCGGCGACGTCTCGCGCGAGCAGGACGTGCAGCGCTTCGTCGCGGCCGCGATCGAGAGCTATGGCAGCCTCGACGTGCTGGTCGCCAATGCCGGCGTGATCCCGGACGCGACGCTGGAGCAGGCAACCACGGCGCTGTGGGACGAGACCATGGCGATCAACGGCCGGGGCATGTTCCTGAGCTGCCGCTACGCCGCTGCCGAGATGGTCAAGGCCGGCCGCGGCGCCATCGTCTGCCTGTCCTCGATCTCCGCCTCAGCCGGCCAGATGGGTCAGGCGGTCTATGGGCCAGCCAAGTTCGTGGCCTCCGGCATCACCAAGCATCTGGCGATCGACCTTGCCGGCAAGGGCGTGCGGGTGAACGCGGTAGCTCCCGGCACCATCGACACGCCTGCCGCGGCCCGGTTCCCGAAGGAGGCGATCGCGGCGGTGGTGCGTCAGCATCCGCTGGGCCGGATCGGGCGGCCCGAGGAGGTCGCCTGCGCCATCCTGTTCCTGGCGTCCGACGAGGCCTCCTTCATCACCGGGGTCGTGCTCCCGGTCGATGGCGGCTACCTGGCGCAGTAGCCGGTCGCGGCATCAGGCCGGATGCGGCGGCAGCCCGCCCGGATGGCGGCGCAGCAGCACCAGCATGATGAGGATGCCGGGCAGGCAGGCCGCCACCGTCAGCCCGTAGAAGCCGGCCCAGCCCAGTCGCTCGGCCAGATACCCGGTGCTGCCCCCCAGGGTGCGCCAGGCCACGGGCGCCAGCGACGACAGCAGCGCGAACTGGGTGGCCGTGTAGTCGAGCGAGCAGAGCCTGGAGAGGTAGGTGGCGAAGGTCGTCGCGGCCAGCACCTCGGCGAAGCCTTCGAGCGTCACCTTGGCGAACAGCACCGGAAACACCGGCCCCGCCTGCACCAGCACCAGATACAGCAGGATCGAGCTCATCTGCACGCAGGCGGACAGGATCAGCGAGCGGCCGAGCCCGATCCGTGCGACCAGCAGCCCGCTTGCCGCCGCGCCCGCCAAAGCAGCGCAAAGGGACGGAACGCCGTTGGCCGCCGCCACCGCCGTCGGAGCAAAGCCGATCGCGTGATATAGCGGGTAGGCCATGGTGTCGGCCAGCTGCGTGCCGAGATTGAACACCAGCACGAAGGCGACGACCATCGCGGCATCCGGCCGGCCGAGCAGATCGCGGAACGGCTCCGCCACCCGGCTGCGCAGCGCCTGCCGCCATCCGTGGCCGATATCGGGCCGGGCCGGCGGCACCGGTTCCGGCGCCAGCAGCGCCAGCACCGGCCCGGCCAGGCTCAGCCCGGCCATGCCGACCAGCGAGCGGTGCCAGCCCAGCCGTGCTGCCAGCCAGATGGCACCGGCACCCGAGCACAGCATGGCGATCCGGTAGCCCCAGCTATAAGCGCCGAGAGCCGCCGCCTGCAGCCGGCCGGGAAAGGTCTCGATCCGCCAGGCGTCGATGACGATATCCTGGCTGGCGGAAAAGAAGGCCAGCAGACACGCGGCGGCGAAGACCGGCCACAGCGCGCGGGAAGGCTCGCAAACGCTCATTGCCAGGATCGTCAGGGTCAGCAGCAGCTGGATCGGCAGCATCCAGCCGCGCCTGCGGCCGAAGCGACGCAGCGGGCCGGGCGGCGTCCGGTCGATCAGCGGCGCCCACAGGAACTTCAGCAGATAGGGGAGCCCGATCAGGGCGGCGGTGCCGATCGTCCTGAGCGACACATGGCTTTCGCTCAGCCACTGCTGCAGCGTGAAGAATGTCAGATAGAGCGGCAGACCGGAGCTGAAGCCGAAGCCGCCCATCAAGGCGAGACGACGGGGCGCGATCGTTTCGGGCTCGGATTCGGCCCAAGCGGCGGCGGACATCAGGCGTGATCGATCCGCAGACGCAGTCAGGGGCGCGGGACCGGGTCTATACCCGGCTCTGCGCCCCCGTCAGACATAAAACGTCTGGTCCGCAGGTTACTGCGGCGCGGTCGCGTCGGTGGAGGCCGAGGCTGCCTTCTTGTGGTGCTTGGTCATCTTCTTGTGGTGCTTGGTGGTCTTCTTCGGCGCCATCATGCTGTCGCTGCTGGCGGCGGGCGCGTCGGTGGACGGCGCGGTGGTCGCCGGAGCCATCGTGCTGGGCGCGGTGGTTGCGGGCGCGGTGGCGTCCGGCGTGGCCGGCGCGGTCATCGGCGCGGCGGGAGCAGGGGTGGCGGTCTGAGCGAAGGCCGGAACCGCGGCGCCCAGGAGGGCGGCGGTCGACAGGGCAGCGAGGAGCCGGTTCGTAACGGTCATAAGTGTCTCCGAGGATGGGACAGGCGTTTACTGCGTTGCCGGCCCCTGAAGGGGATTCGGTGCGCACGCCGTGCATAACACGGCGTCCCAGACACGTCGCGGGTCAAAGTTCGGTAAATCCAGCAACTTTCTAATGCAGCTGCCTGAAATACAACACAATCTTGACCTGTAGCGATGACGAATCATGTCAGTTCGAAGGCAGCAGCGCGAGGCGGCCGAAAACAACTTCGACGGAGGCGAAACGAACCCGACCTGGCGACACCTGTCGCCGAGCCGGGCCTTGAGGCTACGGTGTTCGCGATGCCGCGGCGTCAGGCGGCATTGTCGCCGCGACGCTCCATCTTCTTGCGCTCGTTCGGATCGAGATAGCGCTTGCGGATGCGCACGGCGGACGGCGTCACCTCGACCAGCTCGTCATCCTCCACATAGGCGATCGCCTGCTCGAGGCTCATCTTGCGCGGCGGCACCAGCAGAAGCGCCTCGTCCTTGCCGGCGGCACGGATGTTGGTGAGCTTCTTCTCCTTGATCGGGTTCACCTCAAGATCGTTCTCCCTGCTGTGCTCGCCGAGGATCATGCCGACATAGACCTTCTCGCCCGGATCAACGAACAGCACGCCGCGATCCTGCAGCGAGAACAGCGAATACTGCACCGACGCGCCATCCTCCGACGAGATCAGCGAGCCCTTGACGCGGCCCGCGATCGATCCGGCCCAGGGCTGATAGCCGGCGAACAGCCGGTTCATGATGCCGGTGCCGCGCGTGTCGGTGAGGAACTCGTTGTGATAGCCGATCAACCCGCGCGACGGGATCAGGAAGGTCAGCCGGACCTTGCCGCCGCCGCTGGGCCGCATGTCCTGCATCATGCCCTTCCGCAGGCTCAGCTTCTCGACGACGATGCCGGAATAGGGCTCGTCCACGTCGACCAGGATCTCCTCGAACGGCTCCTCGCGCTCGCCCGCCTCGTTGTCGCGCGTCAGCACGCGCGGGCGGCCGATGGTGAGCTCGAAGCCCTCGCGGCGCATCTGCTCGATCAGCACGCCGAGCTGCAGCTCGCCGCGGCCGGCGACCTCGAACGCCTCGCTTTCCGGGCTCTCGGTGACGCGGATGGCGACGTTGCCCTCGACCTCCTTGAACAGCCGGTCGCGGATCTGGCGCGACGTCACCTTCTTGCCCTCGCGGCCGCCGAGCGGGCCGTCATTGAGGCGGAAGGTCATCGACAGGGTGGGCGGGTCGACCGGGATCGCCGGCAGTGCTGCGGTCACTTCCGGCGAGGCGATGGTTTCCGGGATGGTCGCCTCCGACAGCCCGGCCACGGCGACGATGTCGCCGGCCTCGACTTCATCGGCGTGAACCCGCTCCAGGCCGCGGAACGACAGCAGCTTGGTCAGGCGTCCGGTCTCGACCACCGAGCCGTCGGCGCGCAGCACGCGCACCGGCATGTTGGTGCGGGCCCGGCCCTGCTCGACGCGGCCGGTCAGCACGCGGCCCAGGAACGGGTCGGCCTCCAGGATCGAGGCGACCATGGCGAACGGCGCGTTCTTGTCCAGGTTGGGCGCCGCCACGTGGCTCAGCACCAGGTCGTAGAGCGGCGCCAGGTCCTTCTTCGGCCCGTCCAGCTCGGTGTCGGCCCAGCCCTGGCGGCCGGAGGCGTACAGCATCGGGAAATCGAGCTGCTCGTCATTGGCGCCAAGGGCTGCGAACAGGTCGAACATCTCGGTATGCACCTCGTCGGGACGCGCATCCTGACGGTCGACCTTGTTCACCACCACGATCGGCTTGATGCCGCGGGCCAGCGCCTTGGTCAGCACGAACTTGGTCTGCGGCAGCGCGCCCTCGGCGGCGTCCACCAGCACGATCGCGCCGTCCACCATGTTCAGGATGCGCTCGACCTCGCCGCCGAAGTCGGCGTGGCCCGGCGTGTCGATGATGTTGATGCGCGTATCCTTCCAGACCACGCTGGTGCACTTGGCCAGGATGGTGATGCCGCGCTCGCGCTCCAGGTCGTTGCGGTCCATCGCCCGCTCGGCGACCACCTGGTTGTCGCGGAACGAGCCGGACTGGCGCAGGAGCTGGTCGACCAGCGTCGTCTTGCCATGATCGACGTGGGCGATGATGGCGATGTTGCGGATATCCATGGATAGACCTGACCGTTCGTGCTGTTCCAGGCGGGCGGAACATGCGCGAACGCGGCCATCGCCCGAGATGAGGCACTCGGATGGCGGCTGCAACGCGGGCCCGCTTCGGCCCCGGATGAGGGGATGTTGGCGGCTAGATAATGCTGCAGCGCATCGTTTGCACGTCTAAAATGCGCCCAGGCGGCTCATCCTCGCGCGTGGCTCCCCACCAGCACGCGCAGGTCGGCCTCCGGACGGGCGCCGAAATGCGAGATCACCTCCGATGCGGCGATGCTGCCGATGCGGCCGCATTCGAGCATCGGCAGGCCCTTGGAGAGCCCGAACAGGAACCCGGCCGCATAGGCGTCGCCAGCACCGGTGCTGTCGACCACGCGGGTCGGCACCGGCGCGATGTCGAACCGCTCGCCATCCCGGAACACCACGCTGCCCTGCGCCGCGCGGGTCAGGACGGCAAGCTCGACCTCGCGCGCGGCAAGGCCTGCCGCCTGCTCGAAGCTGTCCGTGCCGTAGAGCGACATGATCTCGTCCTCGTTGGCGAACAGGATGTCGACATGGCCGGCGGCGAGCGCCCGGAACGCCGCGCGATGACGGTCGACGCAGAACGGGTCCGACAGCGACAGCGCGACCGACCGGCCGGCCTCGTGCGCCAGGCGGGCGGCGCGGCGGAACGCCTCCTGGGCTGCCGGCGGATCGAACAGATAGCCTTCCAGATAGGTGATGCGGGCATCGGCCACCGCGGCCGCGTCGACGTCGTCGGGGCCGAAGGCGGTGCAGGCGCCGAGATAGGTGTTCATGGTGCGCTGCCCGTCCGGCGTCACCAGGATCAGGCAGCGGGCGGTGGAGCGTCCGTCCGCGCGACCTGCCGGCAACGGCTGCGAGGGGGCATGGATACCCGCCGCCGCCAGGTCGGCCGTGAACGCCGCCCCCAGCGGGTCGTCGGCGACCAGCCCGAGATAGGCGGTGCGGGCCCCCAGCAGCGAGGCCACCACGCAGCTGTTGGCGACCGAGCCGCCGCCGAACTGCTGGCGCGGCTGCAGCATCGCATACAGCGCGTCGGCGCGGGATCAGGGTCATGCTGCCCGGCACCAGCCCCTGCGCCTCGGGCAGGCCGGCCGGCACCGCGGCGAGCACGTCGACGATCGCATTGCCGATGCCGAGCAGGTCGAATCGGGCATCGCGGGCAAGGGCGGCAAGGCTCACGGGGCGGAACTCCATCTGCCGGCTTCCGCTAGCACCAGCGTCGGGGAGCGGCAAATCGACCGGCTTCTGCACGGTTTTGGTCGCCTTCGCGCTTGTCCGCCCGGGGGCGCAGCGTGTAAGCCGATGGCCGGTCCCGTCGCTGGTGCGGGGCACCCGCCGGGCGGCATCGCCGTCCAAACCGAGACATGGACGAGAGCAGCGGGGGTCACGTGTTCAAACGACGCAAACCGGAAGACGGCATCAGCCCGGCTCCCGTCACGACGCCACAGCCGGCAGTTCCGGCCGTCAAGACAGCCGACACGCCAGCCGCCGCCCCGACGCAGGACCGGGCCGCGGCCGACCCCGGGCCCCCGGCATCCCGTCCCGATCAGACTCCGTTTCCTGCCGTTCCAAACCCCGCAGCGTCCAAGGAGGCCCCAACGATGGGTCGTTCGCCATTCCCCGCCCCTCCCTCTCCGCCTGCTCCGGGCGCCGTTCCGCCCAGCGGCCAGTCGCTGGCGAATCGCGGACCGATGCCCGGCACGGCCGGCCCGGGCGGCACCCCCGGTGCCGGCCCCGGCAGCATCCCGGGCAGCGGGCCGAGAAAGGATGTCACCGAGCGCCGCACCCTGGTGGTCGGCCGCGGCATCAGCGTGCAGGGCGTGGTGCAGGATGCCGAGCGCCTGGTGGTCGAAGGCACGGTCGAGGCGACGATGATCCACGCCACCGAGCTGTCGGTGGCGCCGGGCGGCGTGTTCCGCGGTGAGGTCGAGGTCGAGGACGCCGAGCTCGCCGGCACCGTCGACGGCACCCTGACCGCCCGCGGCAACCTCACCATACGCGCCACCGGACGCCTGATCGGCACCGCCCGCTGCCGCCGGCTGCAGGTCGAGGATGGCGGCCAGGTGACCGGCCGTCTCGAGATGATCACCGAAGGCGCGCGCACCTCGCCGCAGCCGCTCGGCGAGCCGATCACCTCGTCCAGGCCCGCACCGGCGCCCACCGCCGCGGTCGAGCCGGCACCCGTCTCCGGCTGAGGATCAGCCCGGGGCGTCGCGCGACGACGCACGACGCCCTTGATCCTGCCGGCAGCGCCGGTGCCTTCGGGCGTGCTGTCTCGCTGATGGCGATGGTCTCCGCTGTCCGCTCCGGGACGCGGCTATGAGCATCTGCCGTCCTGATCTCGGCCGACCCACGTCCGCGGCATCGTCCGGCGC
>CAXTZG010000030.1:0-9524 GCA_964248625.1 uncultured Acetobacteraceae bacterium
GATCGAGTGATCAGGATCCAACGGAATCAGTGATCACGATCGACCGGAACGCGCATTGGGGCGGAGTATGTCCGGCTGGATCCCGTTCAACTGCTGAGCGAGATCAGGGACGCTCAGACACATCTGGTCGAGATCGCCGATCGGCCGGTGCTGGGCGATCCTGCACCTCCGAGGGCCCCGACGCTGGAGCAGTTCCTTTGTGGGCTTCGTACGGCATGGCAGGACGGCGAGATACGTCCAGCGCGCCGGCCGAAGGAGAAGGCCAAGCGCGGCCGGCGGCGTCCCGACCCGTTCGTGGCGGTGACGGCGCAGATGCGGAAGTGGTTCGAAGCGGAACCCTGGCGGACCTCACGCGAGCTGTTCGAACGGCTCCAGAGCGAGCAGCCTGGCTGCTTTCCACCCGGTCAGATCCGTACACTGCAGCGGCGCGTGAAGGGGTGGCGCAGCGAGGTTGCGCACACGCTGGTGTTTGGGACTGCGGCCACAGACGCGAACTCCGGTGCGGCAACAGGAGCAATCTCGTGAGGCACTGGGAACATTTTGATGAGGCAAGCAGTGGCGGCTCAGGAGCATGCTCGAATGAGGCAATACGTACAATCGAGCTGGTCCCGGTGATGGACGACCCGCTGCCACGTCTCAGTGGGCTAAGACCCTGGGAGCCGTGGCCCGCCAAGCTGGCGGCGGCCCTGTTCCTGGCCAAGCTGCGCGAGTTGACCAACGACGGCACGCAGCTGGAATACCCGGCCGCGCTGAATGCGGTAATCGAGCGCGAGCGCACCATCGCCAGTCTCCACACCGCCTTTTTCAGGCTGCCCCCTGCCAAGCAACGGCGCTGCAAGGTGCCACTGACCGGGAGCAGCCTGACCGACACCTACGTGTTCGCGATGGCGGACGATGGCTCACAGCAGGTGGAAGGCATGGTCGTCGACGGTGTGGAGGTCGAGGGCGACGGGTGGGACTTCGGACAGGAGTTCACGGTGTTCACCGACGAGGAAGAGTTCGTCACCTGCTACGGTTGGAATCTCCATGTCGACGTCCAGTAGCGTCCGTCTGCTCTCGGGCCTGACCCCGGCGCAGGCAGAGGCGGCCAGCCTCGAGGGTCCCGTGCTGGTGCTGGCGGGTGCCGGCACCGGCAAGACCAGGACCCTGACCTCGGGCGTGGCGTGGCGCATCGAGGCCCGCGGCATCCCGGCCTCGCGCATCCTGGCCGTGACTTTCACCAACAAGGCGGCGGGCGAGATGACCGCACGCATCCGGACCATGCTGACCGGGCAGGAGGTGCCGTCCTGGTGCGGCACCTTCCACGGGCTCGGTGCCCGCCAGCTGCGGGCGGAGCCGGAGGTTGCGGGCCTGCGGTCCGGCTTCGACATCCTGGACGCCGAAGACAGCAAGAGGCTGGCCAAGCGCGTGCTCAAGGCGATGGCGGTGGACCCGGCCGAGCTTGGCAGCGACCGTGATCCGGTCAAGCTGGTCTGCCGGCAGGTCGGCCAGTTCAAGGACGACCTCGTGACGCCTGAGGAGGCCCCCGCCCGGGTCGAGGCCCGCATCGCCGAGGCCCGCCTGGTCCGCCGTCCGGTGGACCCGGACAGCCTGCGCCTCGTGGCCCGGGTCTACGCCGAGTATCAGCGACGGCTGCGCGAGGCGAATGCGGCCGACTTCGGCGACCTGCTGCTGTGGCCGACGATCGCCATGCAGCGCGACCTAGCCTACCGGCAGCGCTGGGTCGGCCGCTTCGACTGCGTGCTGGCGGACGAGTATCAGGACGTGTGCCACGCCCAGTACTCGTGGCTGCGCCTGCTCTCGGCCGGGCACGGCGAGATCTTCGTCGTGGGGGACGACGATCAGAGCGTGTACGGCTTCAGGGGTGCGGACATTCAGTATATCCGCCGCTTCGCGCACGACTTCCCGCGGGCCCGGCAGGTGCGGCTGGAAGACAACTTCCGCTCGACCGGGCACATCCTGGCTGCCGCCAATGCGGTCATCGCGCAGGACAAGCGGCGCCTGGGCAAGACGCTGCGGCCGACCAGGCCGATCGGCGTGCAGATCGAGGTGGTGGGCTTCCCCGATCCTGAGGCCGAGGCGCGTGGACTGGTAATGGAGATGAAGCGCCGCGCCGCCGACGGCGTGGCGTGGGAGCACATGGCGCTGCTCTACCGCTCGAACTTCCTGTCGCGCGGCTTCGAGGAGGCGCTGATGCGCGGGCACGTGCCCTACGTCATCGTGGGCGACGTCGGGTTCTACCAGCGCGCCGAGATCAAGGACGCCCTGGCGCTGCTGCGCCTTGCCGCCTGCCCGGACGATTACCAGTCCGACGAGGCGTTCCGCCGGGTGTGCAACAGCCCGCCGCGCGGGCTCGGTCCGAAGGCGCTGGAGGTGCGTCAGGCCGAAGGCTTTGCACGCTCGGTCCTGCGTCTGCTCGGCTTGCATCTGTCCGTGCCGGATCACACAACGCTCAGCCGTCGCGGCCGTGCTTTCGCTGGACGCCAGCCGCGTGCCGCAAGGCATGACAGGCCGGTTCATGTCGTACTCGACAGCACCGGCCTGCAGGTCTTCGGGCAGGGCGAGTGGAACGCCGAAAAGCACGGGCGCACACCCCGGCACTGGCGCAAGCTGCATCTGGCCGTCGATGCTGAGACCGACGAGATCCTGGCGCATGTCTTGACCGACACGGACGTCGGCGACATCACCGCGGTGCCGGTCCTGCTCGCGACGGTGGAGGGACCGATCGCCAGCGTGATCGCCGACGGCGCCTATGATGGTGGCTCCGTCTACCGGGCCGCATCTTTGCGCCAGCACGATCCGCCGCCCGATATCGTCATCCCACCGCGCGCAACGTCGACAGCCGCTACCAACGACGCCGTCACCCACGTCGGCGTCCTGACGGCTCGCGATCGTCATGTCCGAGACATTGTCCAGAAGGGTCGCATGGCCTGGCAGAAGAAGACCGGGTATGGCCGCCGCAGCCTCGTGGAGAACGCAATCGGCCGCTACAAGCAGACCATCGGTCCAAAGCTGCGGGCCAGATCCTGCGATGGCCAGCAGGGTGAAGCGGCTATCGCCATCCAGACCCTCAACCGCATGATCCGAACAGCCAAACCCGTCTCAGTTCAAGCACCCTGACACCACCCCGGGTAGGGCACCTACAACCTCACAGCCGATCCATGCAACAACGCCTGGTGAAGGTGCAGATCCTGGAGAACGACCGGCTGGTCAGGGCCAGCGCCCGCCAGACCGAGGTCGGGCGCCGTCTGATGGAGATCCCCGGTGTCGGCCCTCTGCTGGCCAGCGCGTTCGTTGCCAGCATTGGTGATGCCAAGATGTTCAAGAGCGGGCGCGATGTCGCCGGCTGGATTGGTCTGGTGCCCAGGCAGAACTCGAGCGGTGGCAAGGAGCGGCTGGGCAGCATCTCGCGGGCGGGTAACCGCTATCTGCGCCAGATGCTGGTGGTCGGTGCGATGGCGGTGATCCGTCGTGCAGAGCGACATGGCACGACGCGGCCTTGGCTGATCCAGCTGCTGGCCAAGCGCGCAAGGAAGGTCGCCGCGGTGGCGCTTGCGAACAAGACTGCCTGGATGGTCTGGGCGCTGATGACGAGCGGTGAGCGCTACCGGGATTTGACAGTCGCTGTCGCATAAGGTCGCAACCGCACACGAGGTCAGGTGCCGCGAGGAGCGACACCGATGATGTTGGGAAGGGCGGACGGGAGTTGATGCACAAAGCCGCTTGAAACCGCCGGATCGGGAAAATCCTCTTTGGCCGATGCACTTCGAGTGCATGCTTTTGGTCGGGACCCGGTTCGCGCGAAAGGCATCATGGCCAGCGGCGCATGTGACAGCCATATCGAAGGCCGAACACATGGCCGCACCGACCTTCAGAAAGTCCTTGCCAACGGGGAGCCGTCCACACACGGTCAAAGCGCCTGACAGAGGCTTGTCGACCTTTTGCCCGCCTAGCAGCGTCGCAGCTTCTTGAGGACTGATATTGGTATGTCAGCAAGCTTTGCGACCTTCAGGCCGTATGATTGTCTTAAGCGCATCTACCTGCTTGACGTGGTATCGTCACACAGTACCTGTTGACGCAGGCGATCACGCGTGTCTTCCGCGGCTACTTTTTAGCTTACGCAACCGAGGCACCCCCAGGGCTGAGAGATCATGCCGTATCAGACTGACACGCAAGTCAACGTGCTACTGGCGAGCGTCAGCCAGGGTCGTGACTGGGTAGCCAACCAGCGCGAGGATCGGGAGCAAGCAATCGCTGACCTCCAGAATTCGGCTTCATTCGCGCCGAGCGGGCTGGTCGGCCCATTCATCATCCACCTCTCGCTGGAAAGCGCTCGGCTGCTACTTGACGTGTGTGATGCGGACGACCGTAGGCTACGGCTGTTCATATTTTCGCTAAGTCCGTTTCGCCATCTAATCAAGGAATATCAGTTACTGGTTGAAAGCTATGAGCAGGCAATGCAAAGCGGCCGCGCGCAAGTGATCCAGACAATTGATATGGGTCGACGCGGGTTGCACGACGAAGGGGCGATGTTGATGATGGAAAGATTATCAAGTAAGATTAAAATTGATTTTGAAACCGCGCGTCGGTTATTTACCTTAGTCTTTGTCCTCCAGCGCCGACTTTAAGTTATGCTCTGCTCGACGGTTGAGTGAGACCGTTAGGGCCGAGTGTAGCGGAAGGATGTCCCGTCAGCGCAAGCGTGACACTGCGCCGGTTTAAAGAGATGGGAGGTTCTGGAGTCGTATCTCAAAACAGACGAAAACTTGGCAATTATGACCCGGCTGATGCGGCAAATCTCTTCGACCAATCCGCTTCCGACTTGCCAGCATCACCTTTCCGTACTCAAACGGGGCAGTCATTTCGGATCTAGCCTACTCATCGAAAGAAAAGAACCATTAGATTGCCAATGTCCGATCGGCAAATGGTGACTGAATAGCGAGTAGTGCTTCGGCATCCAGGACTGGTTTTAAATGATCAGCTATGAGCTGACTCTTTAAGTTACGTTGATCAACAAGCACGCAAACTGCTTCTGCCATCCAGCAAAGATGGTCGTCTCTTTCCCGATGACCAACCAACTCAAAACCAAGTGAAGACCGTCCGATCCGTCTAAGTGCCAGACGAATCTCTAGAATGTCTGCTGGGCGCATCGGTGAGAGAAAGCTACAGGAAAGGGAAGCAAAGACAGCGCGCACTCCGGGTGCGTCCCGATCAAGAAAAATGCGCTCGATAAACCAGCTATCGACCAGCTTGACGGCGAAGTCGACGACTCGGGACGGAAAGACAATCTCTGAAGCATCAGTGTCGACTCGAAAGATTTTATGACGCCGTGAGAAAAGAGTATCCGGTTTAGTCATATGTTACTCCCGACTTGCATCTTGTTTAAATTGGTCGCGAACTGGCTTCGGCCTGTCCAACCAGTTATCCTTTATCTCGATCACCGCTGCCGCCGTTTCCTCAATCGAACGATGGCTGACGTCGATCATTGGCCAATGGTTACGGTTGCACAGACGCCGTGCCCAATTCAATTCATCGCGAACCGTTTGAACGTCGATGTATGGGTTCTCAGCTTCAGTGATTTTCCCCATGATCCCGCCGGGCGCCATGATCCGCACCCGAGTGCGGCGGATCTCGACCAGCGTCTGCGCAGCGATCGTCAGACCGATCACCGGGCCCCGAAGCTGCATTAGCTCCTGAAGCAGCGGCAGGTCCGGCACCAGCGGCACGTTGGCTGCTTTGACACCGCGGTTAGCGAGGTAGAAGCATGTGGGCGTCTTTGAGGCGCGCGAAACGCCCACTAGCACCACGTCTGCTTGATGCAGTTCGGCAGCGGCCTGCCCATCGTCGTGAGCCAACACGAAGTGCATGGCATCGATGCGCTTGTAGTACTCCGCGTCCAGTACGTATTGACTTCCGGGCCTGCCCTTTGCTGGCTCGTGCAAGGTGTCTTGCAACACCGCGATTATGGGATCGAGCACGCTCACGAGCTGAACCCCGAGTGTTCCACATGCCGCGTTCAGCTCGGCTTTGAGCTTGCGGTCCATCATTGACGACAGTACCGGACCAGGATCGGCCTTGATGCCCTCCAATACACGATGCAAGTGCAGCGGCGTACGGATCAAATTCCAGCGGTGATAGGTTACGTGCGCGTGCTCGAATTGCGCCACGGTGGCGCGCGCGATCGAGTTGAGCGTCTCGCCGGTAGCGTCGGAAACGAGATGCAGGCTGATCCGATGCTCGTTCACCAGGCCCTCCGGTTCAGGCTCCGCAGCGCCCCCGCTCAAGCTGCCTGCTTGGCGCGGTTGGCTAGTGCCGCCTGGGCTGCAGCCAGACGTGCGATCGGCACCCGGAATGGTGAGCACGACACGTAGTCGAGCCCCAGCATGTCGCAGAACTCTATCGAGGAGGGGTCGCCGCCGTGCTCACCGCAGATGCCGAGCTTCAGGCCGGGTCGTGCGGCACGGCCCTTCTCGGCAGCGATTCGCACCAGCGCGCCGACGCCGTCGCGGTCGATAGTGACGAACGGGTCCTTCGGCAGCAGGCCGTGCTCGATGTAGTGGGGCAGGAAAGTGCCGGCGTCGTCGCGCGACAGGCCGAAGGTGGTCTGGGTCAGATCGTTGGTGCCGAAAGAGAAGAAGTCGGCCTGCGGCGCGATCTGGTCGGCGGTCAGCGCCGCACGCGGCAGCTCGATCATGGTGCCGACGGTGTATTCGACCGCGACGCCGGAGGACCCGGCGACTTCCTGAGCGACCAACTCGACGTCTGCCCGCGTCACTCGGAGCTCGGCGGCGCTGCCGACCAGCGGGATCATGATCTCGGGGTGCACCGGGCTGCCCTCCCGGACCACCAGCACGGCCGCCTCAAAGATGGCGCGCGCCTGCATCCGGTAAATCTCTGGAAAGGTGATGCCCAGCCGGCAGCCGCGGTGACCGAGCATGGGGTTGCTCTCAGACAGAGCCGAATGTCGCTGCTTCACTGCGGCGAGGCTTTCGCCCATACTAGCAGCCAGCTCAGCCAGATCGGCCTCGGTGTGCGGCAGGAACTCGTGCAGCGGCGGGTCGAGCAGGCGGATGGTGACCGGCAAGCCTGCCATGATCCGGAATAGGGCAGCGAAGTCATCGCGCTGGAACGGCAGCAGGGTGTCAAGGGCCTTGCCCCGCGCCGCGGCGTCCTCGGCCATAATCATGCGCCGGACCACGCTGATCCGCTCGGGAGCGAAGAACATGTGCTCCGTGCGGCACAGCCCGATGCCCTCAGCGCCGAACCGGGCGGCGGTAACGGCATCCTCGGGAGTCTCGGCGTTGGCGCGAACCTTGAGCCGGCGCACTTGATCGGCCCAGCCCATCAGGATGGAAAAGTCGCCGGACAGGGTCGGCTGCACCGTTGCGACGCGGCCGGCGAATACTTCGCCGGTGGAGCCGTCGAGGGTGATCCAGTCGCCGGCCTTGAGCACGTGGCCGCCGGCGGACAGGGTCCGTCCCTGGTAGTCGACGCGGATTCCGCCGGCGCCGGCGACGCAGGCACGGCCCATGCCGCGGGCCACCACGGCAGCATGGCTGGTCATGCCGCCGCGGGTGGTCAGCACTCCGCGGGCGGCGTGCATGCCGTGCACGTCCTCCGGCGAGGTCTCAATTCGGACCAGGATGACGTCCTCGCCCTTGGCTGCACGGCTCTCGACCTCGTCAGCGGAGAACACGATGACACCGCCGGCCGCACCGGGCGAGGCGGGCAGCCCCCGTGATAGCGCGGTGCGCTCGGCCTTGGGATCGAGAGTGGGGTGCAGCAGCTGGTCGAGCGATGCGGGCGCGATGCGGTTGATTGCCTCCTCACGGCTGATCAGCCCGTCCTGCGCCATCTCGATGGCAATGCGGAGCGCCGCGGCGGCGGTGCGCTTTCCCGAGCGGGTCTGCAGCATGTAGAGCTTGTTCTGCTGGACCGTGAACTCGATGTCCTGCATATCGCGGTAGTGCCGCTCCAGCGTGTCCCGCACCCGGAGCAGCTCGGCATAAGCTTCGGGCAGGACCGCCTCCATCGACAACTCGCCCTCCCTGGTGCCGAGCTGTGACATCGGCTGGGGGGTACGGATGCCTGCGACTACGTCCTCACCCTGGGCGTTCACCAGGTACTCGCCATAGAATACGTTCTGGCCGGTGGACGGGTCGCGGGTAAAGCAGACGCCCGTGGCACAGTCGGTCCCCATGTTGCCGAACACCATGGCCTGGACGTTCACCGCCGTGCCCCATTCAACTGGAATGTCGTGCAGGCGGCGGTAAGTATTGGCGCGTGGGTTCATCCAGGAGCCGAACACCGCGCCAATTGCCCCCCAGAGCTGGTCAGCGGGCGACTGCGGGAACGGGCTGCCGGTCTCGCGCGCGACTAGGTCCTTGTAAGCCTCGACCACATGGCTCCAGGTCTTGGAGGTGAGCTCGGTGTCCTCAAGCACGCCGAGCTCGTTCTTGACGTCCTCGATGATTTCCTCGAAGCGGTGATGCGAGACGCCTAGCACCACCGAGCTGTACATCTGGACGAAGCGGCGATAGCTGTCCCAGGCGAAACGGGGATCGCCTGACGACGCTTCCAGCCCGGCGACCGTCTCGTCGTTGAGACCGAGGTTGAGCACCGTGTCCATCATGCCGGGCATGGAAACGCGTGCACCCGAACGCACCGAGACCAGCAGCGGCCGCTCGGCGTGGCCGAACTCCAGTCCGACCGCCTGTTCGACCCGTTCCAGCGCCGCCTCAACCTGGGCTTGGAGGTTCGCCGGATAGATGCGATTGCTGCGATAGAACTCGGTGCACAGTTCAGTGGTGATGGTGAAGCCGGGGGGCACAGGCAGGCCGATGCCGGCCATCTCCGCTAAATTAGCACCCTTGCCGCCGAGAAGGTCGCGCATATCTGCACGCCCCTCGTTGTGGCCTGCTCCAAAGCCGTAGACCCACTGCGTCATGAAGCCGTCTCCACGCTATTCCATGCAGCTTCCTGCGAGTGACAACAGCAAACCCAGCAACGTGACACTGCCTCAAGCATAGAAATGGAGGATGCCTTTGATTGACAAGAGACGGCATTGCATTCCGAAGAGAGCTCACTGGAATAGCAGGCGGGCAGACGCCAGAGCTGTCTATCAACAAGGGCCTCGGTCTGAGGGAGGCTGAGAAGGTCATACATGCTCAAGTCCACGAAATCCTCTGAGCACCCGTTCCTGGTCTCGATCATGGACTGCATGAAGTGCTCCCGATCGTCCTGTCAGGCCAAAGCTTAAGAACAAGTCACTAGGTGAATATGATACGATGGTCAAGTGGATGTCACATTGTGTTTGGTAAATGGATCCGCGCCCGTGTGACTTTGCGCACTAATGATGTTGCTTAAATCGGTGCGGCAGCGGAAGAACTTTTTTAGCTTAAATGATTTGTGGTTCAATGCAATTGCGAGCCATGACGGTTCTCCGGAGAATTGGAAGGCGTGATTACTACCAGAACGAGACCAGGAGTCATGCCTTCCACACCATGCGCAGGCGGCCTCATGCA